>CAJJMF010000223.1 GCA_905192805.1 uncultured Sutterella sp.
TTTCCCCCCCTTGCTTTTGATTTTAGGTGTTATACCGGTGGTCTTCCCCGTGTACTTCGCCTTTGTGGCATCAACGCAGACGGCCGTCGAAGTGGAACAGGCTCCGATGAGTTTATTGCCGGGGTCTCACTTCATTGAAAACTATGCCCGTATCCTCTTTGAAGGGGGTGGCTCGGCATCACGTGCTCCGGTAGGGCGCATGTTGCTCGTCTCCTTAGGGATGGCCATGGGGATTTCGATCGGTAAGATCTTCATTTCGCTTTTGTCGGCCTTTGCGATTGTGTACTTCAAGTTCCCGGGGCGTACGCTTTGCTTCTGGCTCATCTTCATTACGTTGATGTTGCCCGTTGAAGTGCGTATTTCGCCGACCTATGAAGTCATGGCAACGCTAAACTTACTGGATAGTTGGGGCGGCTTGATTTTGCCGTTGATTGCTTCGGCAACGGCCACCTTCCTCTTTAGACAGTTCTTCTTGACGGTGCCCGATGAATTAGCTGAGGCGGCTCGTATGGACGGAGCTGGTCCGATTCGCTTTTTCTTCACCATCTTGATGCCGCTGTCGATGACTAACATTGCTGCGATGTTCGTGATTCAGTTTATTTACGGCTGGAACCAGTACTTGTGGCCTTTGTTGGTGACAACGTCTGAAGATATGTACCCGATCGTGATCGGTATTAAACGTATGATTGGTGGGGGCGACTCCGCTAACGAATGGAACCTCATTATGGCAACGGCCATTCTGGCCATGGTGCCGCCTGCCCTCGTCGTGACCATCATGCAACGTTGGTTCGTTAAGGGCTTGGTAGATACGGAAAAATAAGAGATTCATTATGGCCAGCATTCAATTTAAAGATATTCGCAAGAGCTACGGCGACGTGAAAGTCGTCCACGGTATTAGCCTCGATATTAAAGATGGCGAATTTATCGTGATCGTCGGCCCTTCGGGTTGTGGTAAGTCCACCCTGTTACGTATGGTTGCCGGGTTGGAACCGATTACCGCTGGGGATTTGTTGATTGGAGACCGTGTAGTGAACCAATTGGAACCGAAGGACCGCGATTGCGCCATGGTGTTCCAGAACTACGCTCTGTACCCCCACATGACGGTCTATGACAACATGGCCTATGGCTTGAAGATTCGTCGCGTTCCGAAGGACGAAATCGATCGCCGTGTGAAAGCCGCCGCGGAAATGCTCGAATTGAGCCATTTGCTCGATCGCCGTCCGCGTCAGCTCTCTGGTGGTCAGCGTCAACGTGTGGCGATGGGTCGTGCCATTGTGCGTGAAGCTGCGGTGTTCCTCTTTGACGAACCGCTCTCCAACTTGGACGCCAAGTTGCGCGTGCAAACGCGTTTGCAGATCCAAAAGTTACACCGTCGCTTAAAGACGACGAGTCTCTATGTGACCCACGACCAGGTGGAAGCGATGACGCTTGCCCACCGTATGATCGTGATGAACGCGGGTCGTGCTGAACAAGTGGGTACGCCTAAGGAAGTCTATGATGATCCCGCAACGATGTTCGTGGCTAACTTTATCGGTTCGCCACCCATGAACCTTTTAGAAGGGGAATTGGACGCCGAAGGGCGTGTGCTCAAAGCTGAGAATGGCGAAACGTTGACCTTGCCGGTAGCCTTCAAGGCCTTGGCTTCGCGCCATGTGGTGTTGGGGTTACGTCCTGAACACGTGCTCTTGGTCGAAAACGACGGTGTGGGTTCGGCAAGCGTCGAAAGCGTGGAAGCGCTTGGTGCAGACTGCTTAGTGCATACCACGTTGCTGGGACAAAATGCGGTTTTCCGTGCGGAAAATAACGGTTTTATCCCGGAAGTGGGTACGTGCGCGAAGTTGCAGTTTGATGCTCAACACATCTACTGGTTTGATCCGCAAACGACCCAGCGTATTCGTCTCTAACCGTTACGGCTAAGACCATGGGCTCTTACATCTGAGTGATGCTAAGGGCCCATTTTTTTGTAATGGACTGAAACGCCTAGGCGTCGTATCGAGATTGCTTCACGCAACAACGGTGCATTTTCGATAAGATCCCAAAACAGTCCAAGTGACTGAGTAACTTTCCACCGGAGAGCGCTGAGATGATCGAGTTTTGGCAAGACTGGCAAATGTGGCTCGCCACCCAACCCGTTGAGTGGGCAGTATTGATTGCTGCATTTGTCTCAGCGACGCTCTTACCAGGCGGAACCGAAGTTATTTTAGTAGCGGGGCTACTGGCTATTCATGACCCTTGTCGTTGGGTTTGGCTAGTGACGCTGGCTTCGGTGGGGAACACGGCCGGTGCTATGGTTTCATTTTTCATGGGCCGTAGCCTTCCCGAAGGAAAGGCAGAGAAACTCCAACGGGCACGCCGTTGGTGTCAACGTTATGGAGCCCCGGCGCTACTGCTCTCGTGGCTTCCCGTCGTTGGTGACGCCCTTCCTTTAGCCGCCGGTTGGCTGGGAATGGATTGGCGACGGGCGTTTGTCTATATTGCACTGGGAAAGACAGCCCGCTTTGTGGTTGTAGCGCTCATCGCACTGAGCGCGCGAGGTATGCTGACCTAGCATCTCAATGCGACCGATCGAATGTCCCGCGTTCGAAATACACTTGAGAGGAGACAACATGGGAGTCATGTTCGCAGAGCGACAAATTTTGGTAGGCCTCGTTGTAGGCTATTTTTTATTGCTACTGTGGTGGGGGATGCGTGGGCATCAACGCTCAACGCAAGGGAGTGCGTTTTTAACCGGTAATCAGAGTTTTGGCTGGGTCTTCTGTGCCCTCTCACTCGTGAGTACGATTATCGGAGGCTCAGCGACATTAGGGATGGGAGGGTTGGCTCTCAAGCAAGGCGCAGCGGCCTTTTGGTGGTTAGGGGTGGGGGCGATTGGGCTCTTAATTCATGGGTGGCTGATTGTCCCCAAGATTCGTGCCATGAATGCAGTGACCCTTCCTGAAGTGGTGGATCATGTGGCGGGTCCTTGGGCCCGTAAAGTCACCGCGGTGATCATTGCCCTCTCTTGGATAGCCATTACGGCAGCACAGTTTGTAGCGCTTTTTGCACTCTATGAATCC
>CAJJMF010000224.1 GCA_905192805.1 uncultured Sutterella sp.
TGCCTGTGCACTAGGCGCAGCAAAGTCCCTTCTCCAACGTGAGTCGGTTTAATTATTCACGCGTGCGTGCACAATGCGCTGACCAATGGGTTCGCCCTGGAAACCATTTTCCAAAGAGTACACCAAATGACCACGCACAAAGGTATGCGTAATACGGCAGTCAACGCGACGGCCTTCGTACGCCGTAAACTTATTCTTGTAGTAAAGCTTATCGGGCGTAATCGTGTAGGACTGGTTCGGATCAATCAATACCAAGTCCGCATCAAACCCCGCAGCGATTTGTCCCTTGCCGGTCATACGGAAACGTTCCGCTGCATTGGTCGACAAGGCCTTGGCCAAAATCACTGGACTGATGTGGCGCTTCAGTACGGCCTCATCAAACATCGCATCCACACAGTTCTGTGCTGCACTAATCCCACCCCAGGCTTTAAAGGCATTGGGATCCGACTTCAAGTCGATCGTGCACGGCGAGTGGTCCGATACCAACATGCTCACTTCACCCTTAGCTAACTTTTCCCAATTCTTGCGCTGATGCTCACGGTCACGGATCGGAGGCGAGCACTTGGCTTTGGGTCCGATGGCGTCGAGGTCTTCGGTGGCCAACAGGAAGTAATGCGGGCACGATTCAAAGCTGGCGTTTTGCCCTTCGGCCTGCGCCTTTTCCACTTCTTCCATCACTTCGGTGCACGAGCAGTGCGCGATGTGAATACGGCACCCCGCTTCTTTCGCAATGAGTAACACCCGTCGAGCGGCTTCCAACTCCGTGAAAATGGGACGTGTGGCGACGTAGTCGGATACCTTAGTAAGGCCAGCTGCCTTGGCCTCTTTCCCTAAGGCATCCGTGATGGAGGCGTTTTCACAGTGAACCACCAAGATCCCATCGTGCTTAGCAATCTCTTGGCAGCCACGATAGAGTTCATAGTCCGTCACATTCTTAAAGTCACCCGGCTTACCCGAGCCACAGGTCGCCACAAAGGCTTTATAGGCATACACACCGTTCTCCGCCATGGGACCAATGTCTGCCAAATTCCAGGGCACCAAACCACCCATGGGGGAATAATCCACCCAGCACTGCCCCTTGGCAGCATCCAACTTCAGCTGCAACGTTTCGACGTTGGTGGTAGCAGGCACCGTGTTGAGCGGCATTTCCACAAAGGAGGTGATACCCCCCGCGGCCATAGCTTGTGTGCCCGTGTAATAACCTTCCCATTCGGTGCGTCCTGGCTCAGAAATATGCATATGCGGATCAACCATCCCCGGCATAACATATTGTCCAGACGCATCCACCACTTTATCTGCCCCTTCTAAGTGTGAGGCAATATCGACAATCTTGCCGTCCTTAATGCCAATATCGGCTTTTTCGACGCGGTCAGAGAGAACAACCTGCCCGCCTGAAATAATCAGATCGTATTTCATAATGACCCTCCCTACGATTTAACTGATATTAAACACTTGTTGGATGTAAAGTGCCACCGAGGAAACCACGCCGAGAATCAACATGAGCGGGGTGTAGAAACGCAACCACTTGAAGAAGTCCACCTTGGCAATCACAAGCGTCGCCACGAAGAACCCAGAGGTCGGGAAGAAGATATCGGTTAACTGCCCACCCCAAGCATTCGCGCTCACAATGGTTTGCTGCGAGATATCCAGTAACGAGGCCAAAGGCGACAACACGGGCATGGTCAAAACCGTCAAGGCCGTTGCACCAGGAATCAAGAAGTTAAAGATGGACTGTTCCCAGAAAATCCCAATGGCCGACACAGCAGGAGGCAACGAAGCCAAGGCATTGGATAACCAGAACACAATCGTGTCGGTGATGTTGCCACGGTCCATAACCACGGCAATCGCACTAGCCACCCCACACAAGAGCGCTCCAACCATCAGGTCGCGCATCCCTGCATTGATGTCATTACAAATTTCCTGTGGTCCCTTGCCCGAAATGGCGGAGGAAATAATCCCGATGAAGAGGAACAAACCACCGATTTCCTTAAAGCCAAGGCCACGCGAAAGGATCAGATAAATAGCAATCGGGAAGAGAACGAGTAACGAAAGACCGGCTAACTTCTGACGCTGCGTAAAGGTCAAAGCGGTCTTATCGCCTTGTTCTTCGAGAATTTCGGCTTTGATCTGGTTGTCGGTTTCATAGGTCAAGCTCGCCTTCGGATTCTTCTTAACCTTCGAGGCATAAGCCATCACATAGACAATCGCGATCACGATCACAATGGCCAACACCACAGCGCGATACGCCGATCCAGAGAACATGGGAATTTGTGCAATCACCTGCCCCATACCGACGGAGCCAGGAATCGTTAACCCATACGTAAACCCAAGACACGGCCCTAAGAGCGCAACGGCCGTCGCCGTCATACCGTCGTAACCCAATCGATAAAAGAGCGGTAAAAAGACTGGCAAATACGCCAACGACAGTTCAGGCACCCCAATGAAGGCCGCCAAGAGCGAGAGCACGACCATCAAAATCGGGGCGACCAAAAAGTCGCTTGCGCCAACGGCATTACTCAGCTTCTGAACGCCCAAGTCAATCAGACCAGCGCGTTTAATTAACCCCATGCAGGCACCCACCATGAAGGTTAAGAAGACAATCCCGGACGCACGTTCCAAACCTGCCGGCACCGCCGTGATCAAATCCATCAAACCCACAGGGCTCGGAGCCACTTCTTTATAGGTCCCAGCAACGACAAGGTTTTGCATCCCATGTGCCGTTTGCATTAGCTTACGCTCGTAGTTCCCAGCCGGCACGATGTAGGTCAGGGCAGCCATCACGAGAATAAAGCAGGCCAAGACAATATAGATGTCTGGCATCTTGAAGCCCTTCTTTTTCGGGGCTTGATTGGTGGTGGTCTTATCAGTCATTTTGTTTTCCTTAGACAAGGTAGTCGCACTTTTTCGAGACGACATCGTCCCGGGCGAAGAGGATGACCCTCTTCGCCTTCGTACGATGTGTGGTATGAGTTGCGTGTACGGTTAGTTCACGCCGACAACCGCGGCAAGCAGTGCCATACGTAAGGCAACCGAGAAGCCGATGGCAC
>CAJJMF010000225.1 GCA_905192805.1 uncultured Sutterella sp.
GTGACGCTTTTTTACGTTATCCCAACGGATTTCGCCCTAGGATAATTCATAGACAAGCGCTCCTCACCCCGTCACCCACGGCGTGAGGGAGTGCACGAGAGACCCCGTCGTTAAATAATTTGAGAATTATTAGGACAACATTGATGAATACTAGCATCCCCTACCCTTACCTCATTGCTGGCCTACTCGCTCTCATTGTGATTGCGGGGAGTTTTGCCGTCATTATTAAGCAGTCGGGGGCGAGTGACAAAACGGTAGGGAAAGGCTTTGTCGCGGGCTCGACCACCCCACCCAGCACGGGGTCCTTAGAAAAACTCACGCCCGAACAAAAGCGTCTCTTAACGTTTGGTTTGATCGCCGCGCATATTCGCAGTGAACCGCTCCTTTCGCTCATTAAGCCCTTACAAAGTGTCGAAGAGGTACAGGCACGATTAGCGGCGGACTACGGGATTCAGAACGCAGACGAAGCGCACGACTACATTGACTTTTTATTGAGCGGCTTTCGTAGCACGGGGCTCGACGATCAGCTCATGAGTCCAACGGAGGCCACCCGAGCGCTCTTTACCGATATCGCGAGCGCCCTCTCGATTGAACCCCAGACGATTGAAGCCGTGCAATCCACCTACGCCTGGGACTTGGGCGAAGCCGCCCACGTCGCTAAACTGGGGCTCTGGGCCGGGTACTTTACGCGCCAAGAAGTCTGGAACTACTTGGAGCAGGTCTCCGAGAGTGCGCAGCGCTTGGGACACGATTGGTACGAATACACGCTCTCCTACGTCTTAGGGCGCACGATGGAAAATCAGCCCTTGGGCGAAATTCGCCAAGCCATCAATCAGGTCTATCACCTCTCGCACACGGACTTAGGCCGTATCGAAGGGTTGGATGCGTACCTCCGATACCGCTTTGTGATCAATAAGGATTCGACCGGGATGAATATGGCGAGCCATCAGTTGCGCTAAACGTAGAGCGCCTAACTCGCCTACTCGCACTGGTTTTCCTACGAAGTGGCCCTCAATGAAGGGCCCTTTTTATTGGGTAACCTTCCGTGGCGGGGCCCTCTTTGGCGCGTCGTTTGGCTCACTTTAGGGTTTACGAGCGCTTTTGTCGGTTTTTCACGACGAGCGTGCGGTAACTCAAAACAAAACCGTCGCTTCATGAGCGACAATCATGTATAGTGAAGACAATTGCCGTTGGAGGGCCCAGCGGATCCTCGCGGTCGTGGGCCATGCGTCTACGCGGGGGGTACGCCAGCGCCTTAGGGTCAAGCACCCACGCCTCCCCGCGCTCTCAGACCCAGAGCATCCAACGCGCCCTCGGCTCATGACTATCTCAGGAGATTCGTTTCATGTTGTGCCCTAAAAGCGCACCGTCGCCTTTACTCATTGCCTTATTGACGGCCGTGGCTCTGCCCGTGTGGGCTGCCCCGGAAGCCCTCGATTTACAACAACAGTTTCAGAATTTAGCCCCGGCGGCTGCCCCCTCGGCCGGCCGTGAATTGGAACGCTTAAATCGCGAAGTCGAACGCGTCAACGCCGCCGAAGAAGCGCAAAGTTTGCGCGACAAAGCCAAAGCGGCCGATATGCCCACGGGGCCGCGCGAAGCGCACGTGCCCGCTGGGTTTAGTTTCGAATTAAAGGGCGTCACCCATAACCCCTCGCAGGTCTTAACGGACGCGGAAATTGACGCCGTTGTGAAACCCTTTATCGGGCAAAAGCTCGATATGAATGGCCTCAAAGGCCTCTTAGGGGCCATTAACCAGCTCTACTACCAAAAGGGTTATATCGTCTGTGAAGCCCGCTTAAAGCCGCAACGCATCCGTGACGGGCAATTAGCGGTCACTTTGATCGAAGGGAAAACGGGCGAAGTGTTGGTCACTAACGCCAAACACACCAACCCCAAGATGATTACCGACTCCTTTGACTTAAAGTCGGGCGAAGTGGCGAGCTATCGGGAATTAAGTGAAGACCTCGTGTGGTTTAATTTAACCAACGACGTGGAGTTGCGCGTGGACTTACGCGCCGGGAAAGCCCCCGAGACGACCGACTACGAAATCTTTGTGAATGAACCCAATAATTGGACAGCGACGGTCTTTGCCGATACCTACGGCTCACGCTCGACTGGCCGCCCCCGTGTCGGGGCGAGCGTCACGAATCGCTCGGTGTTGGGGTTGCGTGACGCGCTGATGGTCTTTGGGATGTTTAGCCAAGGCTCAAAGTCGGGCATGGTCTCGTATTCGATTCCCTTTAACCATACGGGCACGAAACTCACGGCCTCCTACTCGCAGGGCGCTGTGGAAGTCATCAATGGGCCCAGTAAAGACATGGACGTGACGGGGGACTCCAAGTCCTATTCGTTACGCCTGGATCAGCCCCTACTCGTGGAGTCGAACAAAAAGATTACGCTCTACGGCAACTGGACGGGTTTACTCTCCACGACGTCGATGTTTGACGTGGAAATGAACCGCACCCGCACCGATACGTGGAGTTTGGGGTTAGAAAACATTTTCTTTGGGAACGCCTCGGTCGTTTATTTAAATACGAGCGTGAACCGTTCGCGTGCCGAAGAACGCACGTTTGATGAACTCTGGCACACCACTTACTGGACGGGCAACGCGTTCTGGCGTTGGCGCTTCTTACCGACCACCACGTTGAGTATCTCGAGCGCCTGGCAGGCGAAACTCTCGGGCGACGATTTGGTGAGCTCGCAGCAGATGTACTTGGGGCAAGGCTCTGGGGTGCGTGGCTACCCGAACGACGTGGTTGCTGCCCAACAAGGGGCGTACCTGAATGTCGAGGTGAGCCGAGAAATCTTAGGCCCCTTGACCGCGATCTACGGCTTTGTGGACGCGGGTAAACTCGGTGGCAAAACCGCCTACTCGAAGTTAACCCTCGCCTCCGCGGGCGTCGGCGTGAAGTGGCCGCTCTGGAAAGACGCCTCGATTAACGTCGTGAGTGCCTTCCCGTTGATTCGCGATTTGGA
>CAJJMF010000226.1 GCA_905192805.1 uncultured Sutterella sp.
GAAAATGAATAGCGAAATGCCTATTTTTTAAGGGTTATCCCGTAATTTCACTCCACACCCCCGAGCGAGTCGAAGGCGTCGAGTGAAGCGAGTCCCCCGCGACTCACACGCCCTGGCGTCATTCCCAAGACCCGATGGAACGCCGTAATGTAGGCTGCGGTTGTCGCATAGCCACACTGTTGCGCCACTTCATCGAGTGGCATCTTCGTGAGAAGATGAGGAATGGAATCCAGTAAACAGAACTGCAAACGCCACCGCTTGAGGGTCATCCCCGTTTCGCGCAACACCAAGCGCGACAGCGTACGCTCGGTCATATTGACTTCCCGAGCCAAATCCGCGTTACTCACGGAGTTGTTGTAACGCAAACGGTTTTGCGCAATGCGTTGCAATACGGGATGATCCGGAATTTGCGCTAAATGCTTGGGCAGCAATTTAGACAAAGCAATTTGATCAACAATCACACGACCCAACGCATTAAAGTGCTCCTGACCAATGTCTTCGGGTCGATGCGCTGCGAGGTAAAGGAGCATTTCGTAAGTCATGCGATTCAAAATAAGTCGACAGGGCTCCTTGGGTAACTTCGCCGTAAATTCGGGCGTCATCTTTACCATCAGGAACACGGACTGCGCCCCACTCGACAAGCGCCCACAATGGGGTACCTGCGCGGGAATCCAAGCGGCACAACGCACGGGAATCGCAAGGGTACATTCTTTCAATTGAATGGCAACTTCCCCACTGACATTTAAGGCAATTTGTCCAGTACGATGAGTATGCAGTTGGGGCTCTTCTAAATCGGAAGTATTCACTACGGCGGCGTTTGCACAGTAGTCAAGCTCTTCCGTTTCAAAATTTTCAGGCCAATGAGTAGGAAACGTAGCGGCCATATATCATCTCTCCTTGAGCGGTGAGGGACGATGCTCAATGGGTCATCTAGTCAAGCAATGGTGGTCTACCAAAAGTCTAACATCCTTCTTGATACAAGAAAAGCTGGACCCTTCCTCCCTTGGGCTATAGAAGAAAGAGTCCAGCGCCTATCGCACACTTAGCGCATGGATAGGTTTACGGCACTTTGAATTTCACAAAGTGGCAAGTCGAGCAGACCAACTTGCTCTGCTTATGACCTTGGTGGCATTCCAAGCAGTTCAGCCCAACCAAGTGGTTGTAGTGCGGATCGGGACTCAAGCCTTTGGCTTTGGTGCGTTCCGAAACCTTTTCGGTGTCACCGTGGCAAGACACACAGCCTTCCATCCCCACCTTGGCACCGGGTTGTGGCGCCTTATCACCGTGGCAAGACGTACACGCTACCCCGCGTCCCACATGGCGATCGGCCAAGAAATTCCCGGGTTGACTATAGGCGAGCATCGATGCCGCCAACAGGACACCCATCAACGCAGTTTTAACAAACGTTTTTTGCATAGCGATTCTCCTCTTAACTACGGGCCTTAGCGCGAGCCGTTGCATGACGAGCAGCGATGCGTCCAAACACCATACCGCCACCGAGCTGGTTACCACCGATATCGTCGTGACACCAGACACCACCTGCGGCTGCCCCTGCAGCATAGAGGCCAGGAACCGGCTCATCTTCCCACGTCACGACGTTGGCATCGACGTTGATCTTGGGACCACCCATGGTCGTTGCCATACCCCCTGCCGCAGGAATTAAGTAGTACGGACCCGTTTCCAGCGCATGTGGCGTAGCGAAGTCGTACGGCGGATCCAATTCCTTTTGCTTGCCTTCCTTGACGGCCTTATTAAATTCAGCCACGGTCTTTTCCAAATTCGCGGGCGGAATGCCAGCGGCTTTGGCGACTTCGGCGATGGTCGCACCGCTCGGCACCGTGTAACCCAAATTCGCAAAGCGCTCTAAGGTCTTCGTCAAAATCTGGTCGTTATTGTCCGCGTCCTTACCAATCAACATGTAGGAGCGGTTATCCGGGGTCATGTTCGCAATGCCCTTGGCCTTAGGCACTTGTAGCCAATCTTCAGGTAAGAAACGCTTACCGTCTTGATTCACCTGAATCCCGTAACCCGCGTGCATCAACGGTGACGGGTTCGCATGACCTGTCGGCGTGATCGGACCGGCATAGAACTGATCCAAATTCACCAACTTCGCACGAACTTGCATCCCCATCGTGATGTTTTCACCGGTATTCCATGGCGAGGCACGCAGAACCAAGTTATTGGACCACGGACCAATCCAAGCACAGGTCATCGCGGTGTTGGCACCGTAGCCACCGGTCGTTAAAATCACCCCACCCTTGGCCTTATAAATCTTGCGACCATTGGGGGTGTGGCACGAGACGCCTTCCACTTCATTATTGGGCGTGACGACCAATTCAACCGCATTGGTGTTGTAATGAATCGGCACCTTCTTGGCGATCAACGCTTTTAACAGCGTACGAATTAACACCGACCCACCAGTGACGCCTTTACCTTGAGCAATCACGCAGCGTGAGAGTTCCGGTGCGGGCAAATTTTCCCAGAGCTTGAAGGGGACACCCAATTTAATCAGCCAATTCACACCATCGCCCGCCTGATCAGCGTAGACCTTGATCAGTTCGGGGTCCGAGCGATAATGCGACAAACGCATCATGTCATTGAAGAATGCTTCCTTGTTGTCTTCCGTGTGATGCTTTTGCATGTCACTGCCAACTGCCGCAATCCATCCCGACGAGTACACACTCGTTCCATCCGGACGACCACGTTTTTCCAGCAACACAACATTAGCCCCTTGATTGGCTGCTTCGAGCGCGGCGCACATACCCGCGAACCCAGCACCCACTACCACCACATCAAACGTTTCTTCCGGGAAATCCCCTTTCGCGCCTGATGTCGACTTAGCAAATACTTCGGTTAATCCAACGGACATTCCAGCACCAAGCAAGCCGCCTTTTAACATTTCACGACGTTTCAATTGCATCGTTTTCTCCTTGTTTGATCACATCCTGGACGATGTGACATGGGGTCGAGTCCAGT
>CAJJMF010000227.1 GCA_905192805.1 uncultured Sutterella sp.
AAGCGTTCAAATTTTAGGCGCCCTTTGACGCCATAAAGTCCTTCAACGAACCCAAGCAACCCAGCTAAGGTCGAGGCCGATTGAATGCGCACCACCCACTCCCAATTGCGTAGCGCTCCGATCAACACCACGGCTCCCGCAGCGATGAGAAGCCAATAGAAATGGGCACTGAGCCAGACCTGCAGGTTTTCAAGCATCTCTTACTCCTAACAAGACCTAAAAGAGGAAGACTGGCTCATTTTTGGTGTGTCCCCTAAACGGTACTCCTGCAGCTAGGCAATCCGCCAGCCATTTTCGCTGATTGAGGTGTCCCCAGCCTGGAGGAAAACACTCATGAAACCGCTCAAAGTAGAGCTTTTGCAGACGTCGAATCTCAAACAAGGTTGCAGGGTAGCCAGGTTCTCGCCCAGACACCACAAAGCCAATTTCCTCGTGTTGGATGTCCGCAATTTGGTCCGGGTATTCGTTTTCCCATTGCGTGAGCCAGGCGGGATCACAAAACGGATCGTCATGAAGGGCGACTTCCATATAGATGAGCGCCAAGCCCCACTCCCATTGGTGCGAAGGCACTTGATGAAAGCGTCGCCAATACTCGACGCGTGTACGGCGAAAATGCATGATCGATTCCATTTGTTCTGGAAAGTCTGGATCCAGACCTAACAACACATAGTGGAGCTCTTTGGCGTCGATGGCTTGGATTTGGTCAGGGAAACGTTGTTTGAGCTCCATGACAAGCTGCTTTTCGTCCGAGTCGTAGGACATAGCGGTCTCCTTTCCCTGTGCCACGCGAGAGCCATGTGGGTGATGGTCCTGAGGCTTAGGTCTTGTGCTGGTTGAAACCTATGATAGCCTGAGTGGAAAAGGATAGTCTAGTGGGGGAAAAGTTGGGGCGCTTAGGCGTTCTCAACTATCTTCTGGTCTACCCAGCGCCCTCCCCGTCTACTCCACGAGGCGCAGCCTTGGTTAGTTGCGTGGTTGCCCACGCCAAGTGAGGCCAGCTTGACGGTTGGCCATGATAAGCGTAAAGGGGGCGAGGATTAAGGCTTCAATCCATAAAGCCATCGTCATGGAGAGCCAATAGGAGCGCACCCCCACTTCCAGCACGTTGGCAAACCAGAGTCCCAGTCCTAAGCCCATACCACACAGAAGCGTACTGTGAAGAATCATCGGCACGACCGTGATGCGATACCCACGCAAAAGCATGTTGCTTGAACATTGCATCGCATCGGCTAAGTGATACAAAATCCCGAGCGGTAACAAAACGAGCGCCATTTGTTGCACGACGGCGTCCTTACTGTAGAGGGCCACCACCTGACTCTCGAGTAACCACGTGCCGGTGGCGAGCACAACCGCAAGAATCGCCGCAACGCGCATCACCATCCACACCGCACGACGCGAGGCCATGGGGTCTTGTCGTCCTAAGTTTTGGGCGACCAAGACGCTCCCTGCGATCCCGACCGACAGCGGCAAGTCGTAGTAGAGCCAAATGAGGTTTGAGACAATCTGATGGGCCCCCAGAGCAGCCGTTCCCATCCGGGCAATCAAAATCGACATCAAACTAAAGGAAGAGATTTCAAAGAAAATGGAGAGCCCGGTGGGGACCCCAATACGCAAGATGCGTCCGAGCACCGCAAAGTTAATACGCTCCCAGACCGTAATACGCATGGATTCGTAGTAGCGGTCAAAGTGCCAAATGGCCGCCAGGGCAATGAAGGAAAACCATTGCATTAGGACGGTGGCAATCCCGACCCCTTTGCCTCCAAACCCCGGCCAATCGCCGATGCCATCCATCATGATGGCGTTAAGCGGCACCTTTAAGAGCACGGCTAGAATGAGCACAAGCGTGGTGGCCGCCGGGCGCGAAACCGAGGCGTTCACGGCCGTAAACACGCGTGAAAGAAGCACCGCGGGCACAGCCCACGATACGTAGAGCAAATACTCTTTCGCAATGGCGCCCACTTCGGGGGTGACGTCGGCAAAGGTCACCCAAAAGTCCACGGCACGTGTGAGAAGCATCGCGGGGATCGTGAATAAGAGCGCTAGGTAGAGGGATTGTTGGTGGGCCACCCCCACGTCACGGTAGGTTTTGGCGCCAAAGGCGTAGCCCGCAATGGGCGAGACGCCTTGCAGCATCCCGGTAAAGGAGATCGAGACCCAGAGCGCAATCGATGCGCCCAACGCCACCCCCGCTAAATCGTTGGCAGAGCGCTGCCCCACCATGATCGTATCGATCGTGCCCACCGAAATGTTGGCAACGTTGGCAAGCAAAATGGGGCCAGCGAGGGCAATCAGGTTTTTGAGCGAAACCACCGAGCGGTTTTCAAGCGATGTGGACATACGGGAGGTAAATGGCGAATAGAACAAATCCTCCTGATGATAGCACTCAGGATCGGTTTCTGTGCGGCCACCGTCGAAGGGTGGCGCTGGCTCCCTAAGGTTAATGAAAACGGGTTACGGTAGGCGTGAGCGATTTTCATCGTCACTCAACGCGTAAAGGGCTGCGGCGCGTGCATGCAAATACGCCGTATCAAAAAGCGGCACTGACACGTCGGTTGACTGAATCAGCTCTCCCAATTCGGTGCAACCCAAAATAATCCCTTGTGCCCCTTGCGCGACCATCGATTCAATCACACGCACATAATAGGCTTTGGACTTTTCGCGAGTAATTCCGAGGCAAAGCTCATCAAAGATGATGTTGTTGAGTCGCTCAATACTGGAGGCCTCGGGTAATACCACGTCGTGCCCCCTCGCCTCAAGAATATCCCGATAAAAGGATTCCGTTAAGGTATAGCGCGTCCCGAGAAGACCAACTTTGGTGATGTGCGAGAGGCGCAATTTGTCGGCCGTCACTTCGGCGATATGCAGTAGCGGGTGTCAAGCGACAAAAGTATGTACCCCCTTTTCGACAAAAGTCTTGACCCCCCCT
>CAJJMF010000228.1 GCA_905192805.1 uncultured Sutterella sp.
GATGGCAAGCAACTCACACTGGCCTGTGGTGGGAGCAATATGAGTTTCGGGGTAAATTTTTTTGTGCCTATACTCATTTAAGGTGACTTGACCATGTTTAAAAAAACTCCTCTCATTTTAGCGCTGGGTTTAGCGCTGGCCACTCAAGCTGGGGCTCAAGTGGTTGTTACACCCAGTGAAGGCACACAAATCGTCACGGGCTCTGTGGAATCGGACACTGACATTACAACCCTGTTCGGGAATGCTGATACATCCAATGTTCACCTTACGTTCAATGATAACGTCTTTTCCCAGAACTTCCGCGCCATACTCCCTGGTGAAGGCAATCTGACCCTGGTTTCCAAGGCGGACGGAAACTTTATCACTGGCCCCGTGAAGATCAATAACAAGACCAATCTGACCATCATCAAAGAGTCCGCAACAGGGGCTATCTTTGCAATCGATCATATTGGTTCTGCACCTCGCGATGAAATCATTATCAATACGGGCGACGTCGATCAGGATAATCTTCCCGAACGCCCGAATTCGATGCGACTCACTAACACAGACGGCTCCGTTTTTGATGTTACGGCTCCCACGGATTGGGATGAAGACGTTCCACTTCGCTATAGTCTAGACAGCGATCATTATTACATCGAGTCTACGGCGGAAGACGCGCCGACCATTAAAGCGAAAGACCTATTGAATATTGGCCAAAATTCCACAAAACCGCTGAAAGCGGGACTTAAATTTGAACAAGTTTCTGACTCGTTAACGACTCCTACAGACCTTACTCTCAAAGGTGTTAAGACAGCGATTGATTTAGATAACACCGCTTTGCGTACGGCTTTGCGCACTGTCGATATTACGGGGACGGTCTTACTCAAAAACAATGCTCATGCAATCTTTGGCGCTTTAGAGGACGAAGATACGTCCACGGTTCCTAGCGAAATGTTCAATAGCGAAGCCTACGTGGACGCCCAAAAGCTACAATCCTTAGGTAACGTGTTTGTCGGTAACGGAGCCGACGGTTGGCATGAACAAAGCTTGACGATCAAGGGAACCCAAAAGAGCCCCACCGCCATTGATGCCACCGATAGTCACATCCTGGGTAATGCAGCCACCATCACGATCGCCGCTGGCACAGCCGATGGAAAAGCCATTGACCTCAAGGGATCGTCTACGGCTGCGTTTTTCTCCAAAGATAGCATGACCGTCAAAGGGAACATTGCGATTGCAGAAGGCGCAACGCTCGCGATTCGTTCTCAGGGTACCTATGCGTTTGATGGGGAACTCAATAACCAGGGCAAACTCTTTATCGATGCCGATACCCTCACGGGCTCAGGTAACAATGCCAAACTCGTAAACCAAGGAACTACGACCATTAAGGTTGCTAAGGCTGCTACGTTCGGTGGTGGTTTAGAAACCCAAAGTGGTGAATTAGCCTTAGCGGCTGACAGCGTTCAAGTGGCGGGCCCTATGACCGTAGGGGCTGACACGACTCTGGATGTGTCCGCCAAGACAATGAATGTCGCCAAAACGATTGAAAACCAAGGTGGTACATTATCGTTAACCACGGACAAACTGGTCGCCTCAGAAAGCGCCAATTTCTCGCAAGGGACAACGACCTTAAGTACGAAAGAACTCACGGTGGCGGGTGATATTACCCTTGGTGGTGCAGACACCCAACTCGAGATCACTCAAGGGTCTTTACAAGCCAAGAATGTCTCGGTGAGCGAAGTCGCTCAATTGGGCATCACCACAACCGAAGGCTCTAAAGTCGTAGCCAATATTAAGACCGACGAAAGCTCGAGCGTCGCTATGGAATTAGCGCCAAAAGCAAGCTTTGCGGGTACCTTAGAAGCCACGCCCTCCTCTGTTGAGGGTAAGGGGGTCGCGGTAAGCTTGAACGACGGTGCATCGTTGAGCTTAACGGGCACGTCGAGCGTCAACAACCTCACGGTCAACGGCGGTACGATTGACCTTGGCGAATCTCACCTTGAAGTGGAAAAAACGGTACTTAAATCCGATCAGCTCAACCTCAAGGCAAGTAGCCTTGAAAATGCCCGCCTTGCCGTTGAAACGCTTCAAAAATCGGCCGATGGTCCTTTGAACGTTAATGTTGACTTGTTTGATGCCGAGATTCCTGCGGGCTCTACGGATGAAATCATCGATCAGACTACCGGCATGGTGGAAATCGATACCACCCAAAACGCCTCGGGTGAAACCGTTGACACGCCAATTCAAATTGAGGCTCAAGACGGCTTGCATGACATCAGTATCGTCACGGACGGAGCTGGTAACGTCACCAAGGTTACCGTCAAGGCAGACCCTGTGATTACGGCAGCGCGTGATGTCACCAGCAGCCAGATGATGGCGTGGCGTACGCAAATTAATGACGTCAATAAGCGTTTGGGTGACCTTCGTACCTACGGTGAGCAATCCTACGGCGGTTGGGTGCGCCTCTATGGAGCCAAGAGCAAACTCAAGAGTTCGAGCGTAACGAGTAAGTCCAACACGGTCCAAGTGGGCTTTGACACCAAGATTAACGATCACTTCTACGTAGGCGTCACGGGGCTCTATTCCGATGGTGAATCCCGCGTTACCTCGGGCACCAGTGATGACAAATCCTACGGCTTCGGGATCTACGGTGGCTGGTTGGCGGACAACGGTCAGTTTGTGGACGTGATTCTTAAGCAATTCCGCGTCAACTCTGACATGAACTTTGTCTACCGCAATGGGGTTGGTTCGACCTCGGAATACAGCGCCTGGGGCACTTCCCTTTCTGCTGAATACGGTTGGCGTATTGGGCTCACCGAGTCTAAGCGTTTCTGGATTGAACCGCAGGCTGAGCTCTCCTATGGTCGCTTAGGCGGGGACACCTACGCAAGTTCGGCGGGCGTT
>CAJJMF010000229.1 GCA_905192805.1 uncultured Sutterella sp.
GGGTATTGCAGAAGTCTATACCTCGACTTTTTGGTTTGTCAATACTCGTTGTGTGCCTATCGCGTCCATAATACAAATCAACCTTACCCCAAAGGGTTAGCCAACGCTCATCCTGCCCTTCTCTTTAGAGGTAGGGACTCTTGCCTAGAGCGGGGGCAAACTGTGCGCTCTACACGCCCTCAAAACGTTCTGGCTAGTCAGGCTATCCCTCGCGCTTTTCCCCGATAGACTAGGGAAAACGCGAATGAGGGAAAGCGAGCAAGGACGACGACCCACGTCACGTGTGAGGGACGGTGCAAAGCAAAACAATTTGTTACACTCTTAGAGAATCCCCGCCTCATGGTGTCGGGCTGAGCACACGCATTGGCACTGGAAAGTAAACCATGCGCCTAATTTTCCGATAACATAGAAAAATCGTGAGCGCTGTGGCGCACTCTCACTCTAACCAACTCGTTACGCACAATGACGCCCTCTTTAGATAACCTTGTCTACGCCTTTGCTCTCTCGCTCTTAGCTGGTCTTTCCACCGGGATTGGGAGTGGCTTGGCGTTACTCACCAAACGCACGAATACAAAATTTCTTGCGGTCATGCTGGGCTTTTCAGCCGGCGTGATGCTCTACGTGAGCTTTGTGGAAATTTTTGTACAAGCGCGTGAGACCTTAGTTGGACAGTTTGGTAACTTTCAAGGGACCTCGCTAACGGTCCTCGGGTTTTTCACGGGGATTTTTGCCATTGGCATCATTGACCGCCTGATTCCTGACGCGGAAAATCCGCACGAAATGCGTGCCGTGGAAGAAATCAATGATCCCCACACATCACAGGCCCCTCACGACAAAGCCCTCATGCGTATGGGGCTCTTTACGGGGGTGGCGATTGCCATTCACAATTTCCCCGAGGGGCTCGCCACGCTCACCGCTGCGCTCGCTAACCCACAACTCGGGCTCCCGATCGCCATTGCGATTGCCATTCACAATATCCCCGAAGGGATTGCGGTCGCTGTCCCGGTGTACTTTGCTACCGGCAATAAGAAAAAAGCCTTTACGCTCTCCTTCCTCTCGGGATTGGCCGAACCCGTGGGCGCGCTCGTTGGGCTCGTCTTGATCTTGCCCTTTTTCTCGCCCACGATTTTCGGGTTTATCTTTGCCGCCGTTGCGGGGATCATGGTCTACATCAGCTTAGACGAACTGTTGCCGAGCGCGGAAAAGTACGGGGAACATCACTTGTCGATTTACGGTTTGATTGCGGGCATGATCGTGATGGCCGTGAGTCTCTTAATGTTTATTGAGAATTAAGCCCGACAAGGTTCGCTAGGCGGCGATTCCCTTGGGGAACGCCGCTTTGTGATTCACCGCGTAATCAAACACAAACTGCTGAAAGATGCCCGCATGGGGGTGACTCATCCACGCGGGCACGTGCCCCCCATAGACCGTACCCATAATGCGCTGCATCCACACATCAATCGGTGCTACATCAAAACAACGATACGCGTAAAGGGCGACACAGCTCGCCACTTTGATTCCCACACCGTCTAACGTTTGTAGTGCGTCGAGAATCTCCTCGCTCGGACGCCCCGTGAGGGCCTGCAAAAACGTCGGTTCCTCGTTTAAGCGACGAATCGCTGCGAGTAGGTAGGGGGCCCGATAACCGACTTTAAGCGCCAGAAGCGCTTCGAGCGTCACGGTCCGTAACGCATCGGGCTCAGGGAACGTATAAAGAGGCTCTCCACTGGGGGTTCGAAGTGGCGCCCCCTGTGCGTCGAGAATCACTCGCCCATAGCGACGCGAGACCTGATAGACCACCTCGCGAATCGCAGGAATGCTTTTTCGCTGTGACACGATGAACGTGAAGAGGGTTTCCCAGGGGTCTTGATGTAAGACGCGTAGCCCCCGCCCCCAGCGTAGGGCACGTCGCAAAAAGACATCATCAAACTCGGCTCGGGCCTCGCGTGCGAGGCGATCGTAGCTCATCGTGAGTCCCAAGTAGGGCTTCCAGACCCGACGCCAGGTTTTTTCATCCGTATGCACACAAAAGCGCTGCGCCCCCAAAGACGCCTCACCGTCAGGTTCTAATACCAGTCCCAATCCTTGATGCACAAACTGTGCCCCACCCGTTGGAGTTAGGGAAACTCGAAATGTCTGTCCACTGTGGGCTATTTTTTCTAGTGAGAACGATTGGGGGAGAGAAACGGAAATCATAATCAGACTCTATTCACACGTATTATTTACCTTAATTATTGTCATTATGGGGCATAGTCATTTTCTTTTGCCCAGTAGCACTGGCGAATTCAACCTCGAATTCTCTAAAGACTTTTTCGAAAAAAGAACACATACAAATTTATTGTTATATAGTAAATCTCGTTTCATGCCTACTAGCACAATAAATCCGATAAAAAGATACACATTTACTTGATCTTTCGAGTATGCTGTCAGCTCACTTACTACTCTTTAGCAAGGCATAACAATGAAAACCATCGGTCTTCTTGGCGGTATGAGCTGGGAAAGCACGCTGTCTTACTATAGCGTTATCAATGAAACGGTACAACAGACCTTAGGCGGGCTACACTCGGCACAGTGTTTACTCTATAGCGTCGACTTTGCCCCGCTCGCTCAGTACCAGGCAGAGGGGCGTTGGGACGAGGTAGCCAACGTATTGACCGAGGCAGCGCTTTGCTTAGAAAAGGCGGGCGCAGATTTTATCGTGATCTGCTCGAATACTCCGCACAAAGTGGCTCCACAGATACGCGACGCGTTGCGTATCCCGCTACTGTTGCGCGACAAAATAAAATGCCCCCTTAGCGACAAAAGACGCGGGCTCTATCTGTTGGGAGGTATTTGTGGCGGTTTGTTGTATATGATCGCT
>CAJJMF010000230.1 GCA_905192805.1 uncultured Sutterella sp.
CAACGAGGGCCGGCGTCACTTCAAAGAGTTTCTCAAAGTGCTCCACACTCTCTTCGAGCATCACAAGGTTTTTCGGGTTCGAGAGCGTCCCAATGTGTTGGGTGACATAGGCATCGCGTCCGCGTAGCAGGGCGGCGGTGTTTTTTAGGTAGGGCCCATAGGCAACGACATTGGTGGCTTCGTCACCAACGGATTTGTCGAGGCGAAGCCCTTCGGGGGCCCACCCACGTGCACGACGTATAAAGACGGGCTCCTCGTTGAGCACGCGCACGACGGAGTCATCGCAACGCACCACGATATCGCGGTTGTGTAAGAGGAATCGGTCCGCGATATGGGCGAGTGTTTTCAGGGCCTCCTCGTTATCGGTAACAAGCGGATCCCCAGATCGGTTCGCACTCGTCATCACGAGTGTGACGGGGAGTTTGGAATTCATCCAGTTAATTCCCGCCGGTTCCCCAGCAAACGTATGAAAGAGAAGCGCATGTAACGGGGTATACGGGAACATAATGCCCAACTCTTCGAGTCCGTCGGCAATCCCTTTGAGTTCGGGAATGAAGCGACTATGGCGGCGCTTACAGAGCACGATCGGGTGAGCGGGCGAATTGAGGAGTTCAAGCTCTTTGTCGGTAATCTCCACAATGCGACGGGCCGATTCAGGACCCGCGACCATCAATGCCAATGGCTTTTCGTCGCGTTGCTTGCGGCGACGTAACTCCGCCACGGCTTGTGCGTTTTCGGCATTACAGACAAGGTGAAAGCCCCCTAAACCCTTAATGGCCACAATGAGACCTGCTCGCAGCGCCGCGACGGTTTCACGGATCGGATCGCCTGGGAGCGGATTTCCGTTTTTGTCCGTAAAGGTCATCGTGGGACCGCATTCGGGGCAGGCCACGGGTTGCGCATGGAAGCGTCGATCGAGCGGATCTTCGTATTCCTCACGGCAATTCGGGCACATGGGGAATTTCGCCATCGAGGTTTGAGGACGATCGTAGGGGAGGTGGCGCGTAATCGTAAAGCGCGGTCCGCAGTGCGTACAGTTCGTAAACGCATAGCGATAGCGTCGATCCCCAGGGCGACACATATCCTCTAAACAGGCCTGACAGATGGACGCATCGGCCGTGATCCCTGTCGTGACTTTCCCACCCGAGGGCGTGGCATCGATGAAAAACTTTTCATAACCCTGCCAAGTGGCCTCCACGGGTTCAATCGAGTCAATACGCGCCAAGGGCGGTTTTTCTCGAATAAGTGTCTCCGGGAAGGCCTCGACCGCAAGCGGGTCGCCTTCCAAGTGCACGAGCACGCCTTCACTGTCGTTAAAAACGGTGCCACGCACATTGAGCGTGACGGCGATGCGGTAAACCGTGGGACGAAAACCCACCCCTTGCACAAGACCGCGAACGCGAAAGCCTCGGGCAATGTCGGTAGGCGAAAAGGGGGTCGATGGGAGGGTCATGGTATGTCTGTCCTTGACTGTTCGCGCGACAGGCTTGCTCGCGCTACTTATGAGAGTCGGTAATGCATTAAACGGTTGCCGAGGGGTGATTCGGAGGCGGTGTGCTTGGGGCAGCCGCCTGACGAGCCAACGGTGAGCACACCTGAGGCGTAAAGGCGTCGTGTGTGCTCACAACACGGTTTTTTAGAGGGTGGCCAAGGCCAATTCGGCGTTCAGCCACTTGAACCAGCGATCCATCCCTTCCCCCGTCGTAGCCGAGACGCGCAATACCCGAATATTGGGGTTGACACGACGGGCGTTTTCTTCCGCACGGTCCGCATCAAACGGCACATAGGGTAAGAGGTCGATCTTCGTGATTAACATCACATCCGCGGCACGGAACATGTCGGGGTACTTGAGCGGCTTATCTTCGCCTTCGGTGACCGATAAAAGGGCGACCTTATGGGCTTCGCCTAAGTCAAATTCTGCCGGGCAGACCAAGTTACCGACGTTTTCAATGAATAAGACCGAACCGTCTTCCGGAACGAGATGCTGTAGGGCATGCTCAACCATATGCGCATCCAAGTGGCATCCCTTGCCAGTGTTGATTTGCAGGGCACGCGCGCCCGTAGCACGAATGCGTTCGGCATCGTTATCGGTTTGTTGGTCGCCTTCAATCACGGCCGCTGTAAAACCCGCCTTGGCGGCTAAGGTACGGGCCAAGAGTTCCGTTTTACCCGATCCAGGCGAGGAGACCATATTGAGTGCTAAGACGTGATGCTCACGGAAGAACGTGCGATTACGTTGCGCGATGGCATTGTTACGCCCCAGGATGTCTTCTTCGATGGAAATCGCGCGTTCGGTACTCGTGGCGTGATCATGGCTATGTAAGGCCTGATGGTCATGATCGTGCGTATGACCATGGTCGTGATCGTGATCATGATCATGGTGGTGATGTTCGTGCGCGTGATGATCGTCATCGTGGGAGTGAACGTGAGTCGTGACGTTGCCGTTTTCGTCAACGTGCGTATGCATATGGGTGCCGTTATGGTCACCGCAACCGCAGGTAATACACATGTAGTATGGACTCCTTGCAGAGAATGGGATGGCGAAACAACTCGACGAATAGGGGGCTAATGCCCTATGGGGACGAGCATTTCGAAAAAAGCTAGCCCTATTGTAGAGCATGATCACGGGTTAAGCATCCTACTTTTGATATCAGTCAGGAGGAGTAGTTCGCAAAATGATCGAGAACCAAGCGGGGGATAACCTGAACTCCCGGAAACTAGATCCCTAACAGGACAAATTTATTGACTAAAATCAA
>CAJJMF010000231.1 GCA_905192805.1 uncultured Sutterella sp.
TGATCTAAATCAAGATTATATTAAATATAGGGATCATGATTCCGGGAGTTCAGGTTTTGATCAACTGGCACTTATTTTTTGTCAAAATGAAACACTTCCCCCGATGGAGTTGAGCCACCCCGTGTCCTTTTGATAATATTTTTTCACAACAACCCTACCTAGGGCCCCTGGAAAACAATTAGAAGAAAGGAACTCTATGGAACACTCTCTGCCTCTAATCTCCACCCTCGTCATTGCTTTCTCCCTAGCGCTCATTTTTGGTTTTATTGCCGAACGCTTTTTTCGTGCCCCCCCACTCGTAGGCTATCTGCTGGCAGGCATTGCTGCGGGGAAATACACCCCTGGGGTCTTTGCGGATCCCGCACTTGCCAATCAGTTATCCGAAATTGGGGTGATGCTCTTGATGTTTGGAGTGGGGCTGCATTTTTCATTTAAAGATCTTCTCAAAGTCAAAGGGATTGCCGTCCCTGGCGCTATTTTGCAAATGTTTATCGCCACCCTCTTAGGGGGGCTCATTGCCCACTATCTGTGGGATTGGAATTGGGGACGTGCGCTGGTGCTCGGCTTGTGTTTGTCGTGCGCATCCACCGTTGTGCTCATCAAAGCACTGGAAGTGCGCGGTATTCTTAATTCCTTAAATGGGCAAATCGCCGTGGGATGGCTCGTGGTCGAAGACATTGCCACCGTGCTGATTTTGGTGCTACTGCCGGTGGTCGCTGGCCTAGCGAACCATGACTCTGGTACCGTGATCACGGCACGGGATATAGCTTGGCAGCTGGGTAAAACGCTGTTTAATGTGGGCGCCTTTATTGCGGTCATGCTCATTGCCGGTCGCAAGCTCCTCCCTTGGGCATTAAGTGAAGTGGCTCGTACGGGTTCTCGCGAACTCTTTACCTTATTCATTTTGGCCATTGCGGTTGGCGTCGCCTATGGAGCCGCGTCCGTCTTTCAAGTGAGCTTTGCTCTCGGTGCCTTCTTTGCGGGCGCCGTGATGCGTGAGTCAAGTTTTGCTCACAAAGCCGCCAGCGAAACCCTTCCCTTTCAAGACGCCTTTTCGGTGCTCTTTTTCGTTGGGGTCGGCATGCTCTTTGACTGGCATATCTTGCTCCATGCCCCTTTACAAGTATTGACCGTGGTTTTCATTATTATGGTCGGTAAGGCGCTCGCAGCCTTTGCCCTGGTGCATTTACTGCGGCACCCCTTACACACCTCACTCACGGTCAGTGCAGCTCTGGCCCAAATCGGGGAATTTTCCTTTATTTTGGTTGTCCAAGCCCAAACGCTTGACTTAGCGGACACCGATACGCTGAACTTAATCGTCGGCGCTGCCATCATTTCGATTGCGTTAAATCCCATCGCGTTTTATCTCATCCCAAAACTGCGCACTTGGTTAGTGCAACGGTGGGCATGGGCCAAAGCGGCGAGCCAACGTCAGGGGCCTTTAGCCCAGTTAACGCACGACGCTCATCAACCGGGGTCGTCTCAACAACCCGTCGTCTTAGTGGGGACATCACGTTCTGCCATCTTCCTCTTACGCACCCTGCATAACGCGGGGGTGCCAATGATTGGACTCGTGGACCATCACGAATTGGCCAAAGAGCTCACGAAAGAAGGACTGGCCGTCGTCGATGGAACCCCGACCGATCCTCAAGCCCTCATGAATGCCAAAGTGATGCGTGCCCGGCAGTTAATTCTGTTTGATACCACGACCGAAGCCTTACGTATTGTCGAACTCGCCCATACGCTCAACCGTGACTTAGCGGTACTCATCATTGGGAAAGAACCGGGGATTTGGGAAGAAATGCCCCAGCAGCCAGGACTCACCTTCATCAATGCGCGAGAAGCCGCCATGTTGTGTGCAGCGGAATCGATCCGAGAAGCCCTCCAAGAGGGACGGCAAGCGGGCAATCCGGTGGGGCGTCACTTAGCGACGGAATCGTCTCATACCGCCTAGCGACGAACAGCGTCCGTCATAAACGCTTTCTTTTCTTGGATACCCAAGCGCAGTATCCTTCGCTACAATGAGCCCACAGACGTGAGCGGTCACGCTCACGTCACCTTTTCTTCATGCTTTGGTTGCAAAAGGCCCTATGAACACGCATCACATTACCGTCGCAGTGACGGGTGGTATTGCCGCCTATAAAGCCTGCGAACTGGTTCGTTTACTGAAAAAAAATGGCTACGTGGTGAGCGTTACCATGACGAAAAACGCTACCGAGTTTGTCACCCCACTCACCTTTGAGACCCTCTCGGGTAACCCCGTGGCCCTCACTGAGTGGCGCCATGACGGTCAAGGGGGCATGCCACATATTGACCTCAATAAAGCGAGTGACCTGGTTGTGGTGATGCCCGCTACGGCCAATATCCTTGCGAAAGCGGCTCATGGGATTGCGGATGATCTCGTCTCGACGATGATTTCCGCACGTCGCACTCCCGTCCTGTTTGTGCCTGCCATGAATCGCTACATGTGGGCCAACCCCGCAACGCAACGCAATGTGGCCACGCTTCGTCAGGACGGCTTCCTTTTTGCCGGACCCGTGGATGGTCTTCAGGCCTGTGGGGACATCGGTGCGGGCCGCATGATGGACGTGGAGGATGTGCTCGAGTGCATCGATGCGGTCTGGGTAGAAAAAACGCTCTCAGGAAAACACGTGGTCGTGACGGCGGGGCCGACTTATGAGCCCATTGATGATGTGCGTGGAATCACCAATAAGAGTTCCGGTAAGCAAGGCTAT
>CAJJMF010000232.1 GCA_905192805.1 uncultured Sutterella sp.
GATGGCAAGCAACTCACACTGGCCTGTGGTGGGAGCAATATGAGTTTCGGGGTAAGGCGGGTGAGACGAACCTAAGCGTTCGTCTCACATACCGCAGCGTTTCCTTTAACAAGGCATTTTTTCTAAAACAGGCAGAATCGGGGCTTCGTCCTCAGTCCCCACCAAGGCTAAGGCGGTGAGAAGCGCTAACTGCGGACCTAGATGAATGTCTTTAAAAATAAAGTGCTCGTCAGGCGTGTGTGCACCTCGACCAATGCCTCCCGAGGAGAGGCAGGTGGCAGGAATCCCGAGCGAAATTGGCTTATTGGCATCGGTGGACGCACAGTTGTATTTTGTCATGGGAATACCTAACACTTTCTGAGCACTACGAGCGCTTTGCAAGACGGGGCAATCCACAGGGCGTAAGCCCGCGGGGCGCGAACCGATTTGCTCAAAGCTCACACGAAGCTTTTTGGTGTCCTCCGTCACCTTCCAGCGGGCGTTTTCTTCTGCGACGGCTTGGTGGAACGTTTCAAGAATCGTTTTTTCGAGTTCGAGCAACGTGGCGTTATCGACACTACGCATGTCGACATCGACGACCGCACTGGGGGCAATGGTATTGACACTCGTGCCCCCTTTAATGAGCCCAACCGAAAAGGTCGTTTTGGGCTCTTCAGGGACTTCCACGTCCGCAATTTTGGCGACGGCACGGCCCATGGCATGAATGGCCGAGGGGATAAGACCGAAGTCGGAGTAGCTATGACCCCCTGCTCCGGAAATGGTGACGCGCCAGCGATGCGAGCCCGTAGCACCGTAAAGAATACGACCCACGTCGCTCGAGTCAAGCGCTAAAAAGCCGTCAATATGGCGTGACCCATCAAAGAGTGCTTTGACGCCTCGGATATCCCCATTGCCTTCTTCGCCCACCGTGCCCACAAAGAGTAAGTCGCCTTGGGTTTGGATCTTCTGCTCGGTGAGGGCACGCAAAATTTGCAACATTGAGCGTAAGTTGGAGGCGTTATCGCCTAAACCGGGACCATAATACGCCCCGTCTTTTTCCGTGACGCGCACATCGGTTCCTTCGGGAAAGACCGTGTCCATATGCGCTCCCATGGCAAGCACCGGACCTTTTTTCCCGAGTGTGCCAGGACGGCGACCGACGACGTTGCCGATGGGATCAATCACCACGTCGGTGAGACCATAGGCACGTAATAAGCGTGCAATTTCTTCCGCACGAACGGATTCTTTAAAGGTGGGAGCAGGGATTTCTGAAATACGGATTTGTTCTCCCTTCGCAAATTCGGCTTCATCCACGCACTGTTGGAGGGCTGCTTTCACGGGTGCGGTTTGGGCTATTCGTGTGACGGTGGCGAGAATGGTTTCATCGAGCGGTAAATGAGCAAGATCGGTCATGTCGAGTGTCCTCCACGGATCCAGATGAAGAAAAGCGTTACCTCGATTGTACAGGGTGCGCCAATGCTCCGAGTAAGGAATTCTCCATTCGTTTTAAGCCAGAGTGAAAACCATCGGGAATAACGCTTAGAGCCCGTGCCAGCGCTAGCTCCAAAGGAGTATGCTTAATGACTGACAGTGAACGTTGTGTAGAGAGCGTGCGTCATCGCTTACCTTTCTACGCGGCGCCCACGCAATCGGACTGACTTAAAGGAAAAGATAACCATGGCACTACTGTTAAAAAACGCCAATGTGTATGCGCCGGAACACCTCGGTGTGCGCGATGTACTAATTGTGAACGAGCACATCGTGGCGGTGGATACGTCACTTAACGTGAATTTGCCCGACTGTGAAGTGATCGACTTAAAAGGCAAACTCCTCACGCCGGGTTTTTTTGACCAACATATCCATGTCACAGGGGGTGGCGGAGAGGCTGGCCCCGTGTCGCGTCCGCCAGAATTGATGCTCTCGGAGTTAATCGAAGTCGGTACTACCTGTGTGGTGGGCGTCTTAGGCACAGACTTTGTGTCGCGTTCCGTCGAAAACCTCTTAGCGAAAGTGCGTGGTTTAAAGACCGAAGGTGTATCAGCCTGGATGTACACCTCGAACTACCATTACCCACCCACGACCTTAACGGGGTCGGTACCCAAAGATTTGTATTTTGTTCCGGAAGTGCTCGGCTGCAAGATTGCTTTGGGTGACCATCGTTCCTCGTTCCCGGATTTACAAAGCGTGTTGAGTCTGCTCGCCGATGTCCGCGTCGGTGGCATGATTTCTGGCAAACTCGGCGTCTTACATATCCACTCGGGCGACATTCCGGGGGCCTTTGATATGTACGATGAAATCGTTAAGCGTGGTATGCCGATTCGCCATATCCGTCCGACGCACTGCTCGCGCATTGAGCACGTCTTTAAGAGTTCGGTGGAATTTGCCCTGAAGGGCGGTTGGGTGGATTACACCTCGGGAGGCAGCTGCTTCTGTGGTCACCCTGCGCAGTCGGTGAAGATGGCGCTCGATGCGGGTGTCGATCCCACGCACATTACGATGTCGACCGACGGTCACGGGTCCATGCCGAAGTTTAACGATAAGGGCGAAATGATCGGTATGGGCGTGTGTGGGGTCGAAGGGAACTACGTCGAAATGAAGCGCTTAGTGAACGACTATGGGGTCGATTTGACGACGGCCTTACGTCCCATCACAAGTAACGTGGCAGATGCCTTGCAATTAAAGGGCTACGGTCATATTGCGAAGGATCAGTGCGCTAACGTAT
>CAJJMF010000233.1 GCA_905192805.1 uncultured Sutterella sp.
CATTGCTTTGAGAGTTTAGTTACTTTCGAAGATTTCACAAGGTGAAGTGTGAAGAGAAGGTACTCAAAGGAGGACATGTCCAAGTTTGAGTACCTTTGAAATAACGGTTCGTAGCGTTTTTGACATGGCGGGTCTCCCGTCAGGTAAGTGATTTGAGTCCTATTGGCCACGGTCTGATCGTGACGCGTGTTCGTTACGCTAAGGATACCAAGAATTCGCCTCCCAAAAACGGGCGTGACATTCTGACTTTCGACGTACATCTTTATGGGTAAAGGTTTTCCCGTGCTACGCACGACGTTTACCTGATGAATGCGTGCTTGGAAGGCGCGATAGTGTGGCGAGAGTCAAAAACGGTGCCCACTGCCACGAAAGAAGGCTCGGATTTTTCACAAAAAACTTGGCAGGCTGTGTGTTTTTTCGTTATAGTTCCTATAGGAACAACATTTATTTAATCATTGATGAGTGCTCGCCCCGTGTCGCCCACCGGTTCTTTGAACCCGATACGCTTCGACTTCCATTCACCTGCTGTTTTGAATTGTGTGCCGGTTGTTTCCGATCGGTGAAACCGAATGTGTTCGAATGCGTTCGAATGCGTGTGCGACGTTTACCCAAGGGGGGAGTGATGACACAAATGACTCACTTCTTAATTGACAATGCCCCTACCTTATCCGTTTTAACGGTTAACGAGAGCTTAGCCTTACACGAAGGCCTTACCCAATTTACGGTGGAGCCGTATCGGCTTCATTTTGACTATGCTGCCTTTTTAGCGGCGCCCTTAGATACGCTTGATGTGCCGTTGACACTCGGCGTGATGGGACGCACGGGCCGTGGCTTTACACTACGCTATTTGCCCGCCACCAATCAGTACGAGGTGACCCTTCCCTCGCCCGCCACGACGGCGGACTGGGAAGTGTTTTTGGAATTTACCCTCAAACTCGTTCACTATACCCACGGTGCGATTGCCGTTGGGGATGGCCTTTACTTTGAAGGCGGGTTAACGAGTGCGGATCTGATTGATTGGAATTGGCGAGAAGACGTGCTCTTAGGGCTACTCGCGATGAAACGCGCGCTAGAGACGACTCCTACGTTGGCGCTCTCTGGGTGCCAGCGCGACGTGAGCTTTAACCGTGCGATGCTCAACGCCGTCCTGCAAAGCGACGATCCGGTGCGTGCCTTTAGCGAACGCTATACCGAAGCGCAGTATCCCGATGCCATGATTTCGGATCAGGGCTTTTATAAGCAAGAAACCACGGATGACATCATTGGGATTTATTCGCTCACCCAAGATCAGGCGACGGTGATCCCGAAGGAACCCGTGGTGGAAACCAAACACGAAGGACTCCTCAAAAATACCCCCGTGACGGACTGGAAGATGATGTTTGTGCTCTATGACAGTCCGAGTGATCGCGCGAGTTTCCGGACAAAAACCATGTCCTACAGCCGATTTATCGAATTATTACCCAAAGAAAAGTACCAATGGCTCGACGGGGGCTCTATACTGGTACACGCCCTGAGTCAAGACGACATTAAGGCCTTTTTGTCTCAACAATAAGGTATGATTAGACCCACACGTGTCTTACCCGTGAACTCAATGGAGTCCGCATGAGTCGATTTTTTATGGTCGCAGAGCCTCAGAATCACGAGGAACCGACGATTGCAGAGGTATTAACCCTGCTCTCGGACTTACGCCTGTTTGGGCTCGCGAAAAAAACTAAAGCTGAAGAGGAAGCGTTTCTTGCCCAACCGCTCAGTGCCGTCAATCAAGTGATTGTGGGCGTTGAGGGGATTAGTCATCGTGGGCTCGAAGTGAGCTTTAATAAAGAAACGCGTTTTTGGGTCGTGCGTGCCTATGCACCCAGTTCACCCAACGATTGGGCCGTTTGCGTGGCCGTGTTAAGGGCCCTCGTGCGTCGCACGGGGAATCCCATTTATACGGATCGGGGCGACGAGGCCTATACCGACGATACGATTGAAGCCTACCCTTGGGAAGCAGCGATCGAAGAGGGGCTCACGATGGTCAAGGAACGCTTGGCGAATAACCCCAACACCCGACTCTATTTAAGTGGGGTGCAACGCGACATTTCGGTGAGTCTTGCCTGGTTTGAAGCCATTATGGAGCAGCCCAACCCGGTGAAGGCCTTTGGACTCGCGTGCGAACAAGCGCAATACCCTGACGGGATTGTCGCGGAACAAAACTTCTACTACCAGGCGAACCCCAACGAAGTGATTGGGCTCTATGCCGTGGGTTTGGGACTCCCGATGGTGCTCCCCTACCAGCTCTTTGTGGAAGTGAAAAACCAGAGCGCCCTGCACGACAAAACCATCACGGGGTGGTTCTTGCGCGTGGCAGTCAACGACGGGGGCACATGGACGCCGTGCTTAGAGGTTCCCTACGTGACGTTTTTGACCTGGTTACCCAAAGAAAAACGCACTTACATCGATGCGACCCATATGCGAGTGGAGCCGTTAACGGCTGACGATGTGAAGTCGCTTCAAGCCTTTGCCTACCCCGAGGGTGCTCAGGCCTAAGCGAATCGATCAATGGGGGAAGTCGCACAAACGCCTTCCCCATTTTTTTGTGGCGAGACGCCCCGTTTTCATCACGCTCTCCCCCACGCTAGGGTTTTGCCATGGAATGCCATTTTTATCTTAAACTCCGAGTCATAAAATGAAATCTATGGCTCGGAGTTTTCATTTTTA
>CAJJMF010000234.1 GCA_905192805.1 uncultured Sutterella sp.
TGGACGAGTTTTACCAAAGTGCGATTCAAACCTCGGTCACCCCCGCCGGGGTCTACATGAGTAGTGAGGCAGGGATCGTGACGGGTGGCCGCTACGTGATGAAGTTGCCCCGTGAGAGTTTTCAGCTCTATTCGATCGATGCCCCGCGATTAAAAGCTGGTTGTGGCGGGATTGATGCCTACTTAGGGGCGTTTTCGATTCCGTCTCAAGAAGAATTCATGAGCTTTTTGCGTTCCATCGGAACGGCGCTTCCCGCGATGGCGTTTCAGATTGCCTTAAATGCCATGGCCCCCGAATTAAACGAAATGCTCTCGCAGTACCGCGATATGTTGATGGAGTTTTCCAACATGATGAGTGATACGTGTCAGGCGTCTGAGCAGATTCTCGATCGCTCGGGTGCGAAAGCATGGTTAGAGACCTTAGGACACCAAGCCCGCAATACGTTGCGCAGTTCGGGGCGTGTCGAAGACGCAGCCGAAGCCGAACGGGTCACGAAAACAAACGGCGCAATGGCGATTGGCTCGGTAACGGATACCCGTAACGCGGGCGGGGCCGTGACGTTTGCGTCCGAGATGAACCTCACCTGGAGTTTATTAAAGAGTGCCAAACAAACCCGGTTTCAATCCTCCGACCGATTGGCGATTTTGATGTCCTTAGTAGGAACAACCATCTACCTCAAAACGGGGGAAGGCGACAATACGACCGTCAAAGAAGTGCCTCTAGCGCCTCTCCCCTTGTTGGACGATTGGGTGGGGAATGCGCGCTCCACCGAGACGGTCAATTTGTCGGTTTATCGGTGTGATACCGAAGAGCGGTGTTTACACCCGACGCTCACGACGCAGACCGATCGGAATTTGGCCGCCACGATTTATGAGGCGATGAAACACTATCAGCGTAGCCTCAAAGAACGTAACCCGGCGCTCGTGACCGACGAAGAACTGCAAACCTTAGCAGATATTTCGACGCTCCCGCTCCTCAACTTTGTCGAAGTGGCGAGCTCCCCCTTAGCCGTTGGCTATTCCGAGAGCTTTATGGAAACCTACGCCGAAGCCGCTGCCTACGAGGCGCTCCTCACGGCAACGCATGCCCTGATGGATGAACTCCACCAAATCATTGGTGGGTCCGGCAAAACTCTCACGGCGGTCCAAATTGAGTACGCCAAAACCCTGGAAAACCGGGTAGCGACGTTAACGGATGCGCTCGCGCAAAAAGAACAACTCTTAGCCAACAAACTCTCGCAAGTGGCGGACTTTATTCGTGAAGTCGAACACTTGCGCCGGGTGGTCTATGGGGAAGCGACCGAAAACACCCGACAAATGAGTGAACGGGGTCGCCCGTAAGGAGTGAACAGCATGAATGAAGCGTTAACGTTTTATGCGTTTTGGAACGGGGAACAGGTGGCCACGCTGTTGCATGCCATCGTGGGGCTCACCTCGAGTTCACTCTTTACCCTCTTAGCGATGACCTTTACCCTACTCGGGTTTTTGGTCTTAACGACCGGGGCGAGCATTACGTATCGCCCTGTGGAAATCGTCTTTTTTGGGGCGGCTTTGGTCGTCATGATGGGGGTATTAACTCCGAAAGTCACGATTGCGGTCGAAGACACGCGAACCCATCGGGTGGAAGTGGTCGCGAACGTCCCGCTGGGGCTTGGCTGGCCCGCCGCCCGTTTGTCGGAAGTGAGTTACCAATTAACCCGGCTTTTTGAAACCGCGTTTAATGACGTGGATGCCGCGCAGTTTTCGCAGTATGGGGTGGTGTTTCCGCAAAAAGCGATCAATACGCTTTTGGCCGTAGGACCCGTGTCGGTCGCGCTACGGGAAGACTTAAACCAGTTTTTAAGTCACTGTGTGGTGCCGGAGATTGTCGAAAATCGCGCAAAACGTGAAGAAGTGATGACCTCCGTCTCGCTTTGGTCCACGATTAAAGCCTCGGGTTGGGTGAACCCTGCCCGTCGTGTGGTGGTGGCGGGCGACTTGGTGAGTTGCCCGCAGGCGCTCACCAACATTGAAAGCGTCATGAGTACGAGCGAACTCCCCAAAATTGAACGACTCTTAGGAACGCAATTGAACCTCCCCGAGGTGGCCACCGAGAGTCTCGATGCGGCCGTGCGACGCGTGTTGCCGGGGGCCGAAGCCTTGATGCTGGGCGCAGCGCGGGACTTAACGGAATCGTTAAAGCAATCCGTTTTAATGACAACGCTCCCACGAGCCGTGGACGATTTTGCGCTTCGAAACCACTCCCCGATGACGGTTGCGGTGGCACTCTCGCGCTCCCAAGGCAATATGGCGGCCGAAATCAACTACCGAACGATGGGCGAAATGGCCGCACAAATGCTCCCTAAGGTACGAAATCTGTTGGAATTCATCATTTTGGCCGCCTTCCCGCTGGTGTTTTTGGTGATGCTGATGTTGGGACACAAGTCGGGAACAATTTTGCGCTCCTATTTGGCGATGCTCTTTTCGATTTGCTTGTGGGGCCCCCTGATGGCCGCCGTCAATTACCTCATTGTGCACACTGACGCCAATACCATGAATCGCTTGGTGGAAGCCACGGGCGGGGTGACCTTGGCGAGCCTTGCAGCGATTCGTGAAGCGGGGGCCACCAGTCAATCGATGGCGGGCTACTTGATGCTTTTGGTGCCCCTTCTGGCCTACGCGATTGCACGGGGCTCGGAAATGGGGGTCGCCACGCTCAC
>CAJJMF010000235.1 GCA_905192805.1 uncultured Sutterella sp.
GTAAGAATAAAATATTCTTAAAATAACTAATTCTATGGAACTAGTGCATTTTTTTTTTTTTCTCATTTGGGAGAGGACACGAAATTTTGGTTAAGTAAAACTAAACTCCGAAGCTCAATAGGGTTAGTTAATTTTTACTCTCGTGAATTCCTCACTCGGACTGGAAGACAGGGGGGAGGATGAAAAGAGACCTCAAATTAACTACAATTAAGTTTAGCTATAGAGCAGTGAATTTCGCAAAAGAGCACGCCGTGTCTGGTATTAACTTTTTCCAAGAAAAAAGTTGTATCGGTACGCGACATTACCCAAATAGTCATATTGCAGAGCTGATTATGTTTGGATAATATACGCAAGCTTGATTTACGCCGATATTTAGACCACGGCGCAATTATTCACGATTATCTTCTCATTCACTTATGCGGCTTCCAGAAGGTAGAGACTGGAGCTAGCAGTACTGGAGCAGGGGCTCCCTGGTTTGATAAATGAAAACAATGAACAAAGCGAAATGGGCATTATTGCCCTTGAGTTGGGCAGCATTGCATGGTGGGGCGCAGGCCGCACTAATGGATCTTTTCACGGGAGGCGATCGTATCAATGCACTTAGCGTGGTTGCGAATGACCACGAGAAGCGCATTACGACGATCGAAGGAAGCCTGACCGCCTTTACGACGACCGCCGATTCATTGAGTCAACAAGTCGACCAATTTCAAGAGGCGCTCGATACCCTCAATACACTCTCACAAAGCGTGACGCAACAGCAGAAGGAAGTAGCAAGCTTAAAGAGCTACGGCTACTCCACGCTCGGCACGCTCACGCAGAATTACACGACGTTAAGTGGCAAAGTCGATGCGCTTACCCAAAGTAACACCAACCTTTTGGGTGACGTGCAACGTCAGCAGCAGGCGCTTAACCTCTTAAACAATGCGCTCGTTCAAGTGAAGTTGGATACGACTGAGCATGCTACGAGCATTGATGATTTGAAGTCGAAGTACGGCACCTTTATGGCTGAACTCGACAAGAAAGCCGACAAAACTGCGCTGGCACAGACCGATGCCAACGTTGCTACGTTATCGGATTCGCTCACCGGTACGACCAGCCGTGTGGCGACCTTGGAAACGCAACAAGGCGACTTAGTTAAGCAAATTGGCAACTTGCGCGAAACCAAAGCCGATAAAACGGACATTACGGCCTTACAGAGCCAGTTAGCGGCAAAGATTGATCGCACCGAATTGCAGGATATGCAGTCGAGTGTGAATGCGCTCAATTCGGCCATCAGCAACAAGGTCGACAAAGAAGACCTCTATGCGCTCGAAGACGATATTGAGGCGCATACTCAGCGTTTTAAGACGGTCGAACAGTCGCTCAGTACCAAGGCAAGTCAGACGACTGTGACGAATTTAAGTAACACCGTCAAGGCGCAGGCGACGAGCATTACTAACCTCCAGAATACGAAGGCCGATAAAACTGCCGTTGATTCTCTGGGGGTTCAACTCGTTAATACAAAGAACGATTTAACGGCCATCATTAACCAAAAGGCACAACAGAGTGAAGTCGATGCGTTGCGCCAGTTAATTAATGGGCACCCCACGGCGCAAGACTTTGAAAATATCAAAAACGAATTTTCAACGACCTTAGCCAACAAAGCCAATGCCTCGGATTTAGCGACGGCGAACAACAACATCGCCTCTAACTTAGCGCTTATTCAGCAGCTGGAAGGTCGCGTGGGAACGGCAGAAACCTCGGTCACGAACTTGACGAACACCGTCTCGGGTTTGAACCAAGGGCTCACTGCCTTAACGGAAGACATGTCTGAGAACGAAGAAGCGATTGCTTCGTTACGTGATGATTTAGCCAATCGTGCGACGCGAGATGACGTGCGCACGTTGATTGATAGTGCCGTTGGGACGGATGGCGCCATTGCGAACGCCATCAATACGGCTGTCAATACCTACCGCACCGAAGCCAACGATACGTTTGCGACGAAGACGGCACTCGCCCAAGAAGTGGCGAACCGCAGCGCTGCGGATGCCGACTTAGAAGCGCGTAAAGCGGATAAGGCGGATGTCAATGCAGCCATTGATGCAGCCAAAGCTTCGGCGATTGAAAGTGCTGTCTCGGGGGCAAAACTTTACACGGACGATAAAGCGAAGACGTTAAATGACGCGATCGATGCCGTTAACCGTGACTTGCAAGACGCTAAGACACAAGCGACGGAGGCCATCAAGGGCGCTCAGGATGCGGCGGTGGATGCGGCTAAATCCTACACCGATACCCAGTTAACGAATTACAGTACGACCGAAGCGATGAACGCTTCGATCGCTCAGGCCGTCTCGGATGAAACGACGGCCCGTCAGGCTGCGATTAAGACCGTCAATGACAATTTGGCGGCGGAAACGCTTGCCCGTACCGAAGCTGATCGCTCCTTTAGCACGTTGCTCGATCAATTGAGCGGCAAAGTGGGTACGGCTCAAACGCAGGTCAATACGCTCTCAACGGCGCTTGAGGATGAAATCGCTGCCCGCACGGCTAAGGATCAGGCCTTAGTGGAATCCTTAGAAAGCCAGTACACTCTTTTGAGCGGTGTGGATCAGGATTTGCAAGCCCAGATTAACGCCAAAATGAGTTCGACGGATGTCACCAATCAGATTCGCCAGGAATTGGGCGAAACCGGTGC
>CAJJMF010000236.1 GCA_905192805.1 uncultured Sutterella sp.
ACATCCAGATGACTGTGAAGTTGATCAGCCCGATCGCTATGGAACAGGGTCTCCGTTTCGCTATTCGTGAAGGTGGTCATACCGTCGGTGCCGGCGTGGTGGCTTCCATCATCGAATAATAAAAAAATCGAGTTTTCGCTTGATTAAATAGGGGGCGGGGTTTATACTCCGCCCCCTATGCTCTTTTTTTGTTCTTTTTAAAGGAATACCGAAATGCAATCTCAACGCATTCGCATTCGTCTCAAGTCTTACGACTACAAGTTGATCGACCAGTCCGCTTTGGAAATCGTCGAAACGGCTAAGCGCACGGGCGCCGTGGTTCGTGGTCCGGTTCCGTTACCTAACCGCATCCAGCGCTTCGACATTCTTCGTTCGCCGCACGTGAACAAGACCAGCCGTGATCAGCTTGAAATTCGTACGCACCAGCGTCTTATGGACATCGTTGATCCGACCGATAAGACGGTTGACGCTCTCATGAAGCTCGACCTTCCTGCTGGTGTTGATGTCAAGATCAAGGTTCAGTAATTCGCAAGCATAACAATCGCAAAAACCTAGCATTTTTCGGTTGCAAAGGTTTTGTGATGCCGTTAAACTTGCCCCTTTCTGCCCACGAAAGCTAGAAACTTTTCTTCTAGCAATCAAAGTGGTCTTTTCATAAAAAACGGTCCCGGCCAATCGTAGCCGGGGTGGAGAAAACAATGAGTGATAAACTCGGCCTCGTCGGTCGTAAGATCGGCATGACGCGCATTTTCACGGAAGAAGGTGTTTCCGTTCCCGTGACGGTGGTCGATGTGTCGAATAACCGTGTCACGATGGTGAAGACGGAAGAAACCGACGGCTACAATGCAATCCAAGTCGCGTTCGGCTCCAAGAAGCCCTCGCGCGTGAGCAAGCCCCTTGCTGGGCACTATGCTAAGGCTGGCGTCGAAGCTGGCTGCATGCTCAAAGAGTTCCATATCGATGCTGATAAGCTCGGCGACTTCAAGGTCGGTCAGGCTTTGACGGCTGACATGTTCACGGTTGGCCAGAAGGTTGACGTGACTGGCACCACCATCGGTAAGGGTTTCGCTGGTGCGATCAAGCGCCATCACTTCTCGAGTAACCGTGCTAGCCACGGTAACTCCGTGACGACTCGTGCTCCTGGTTCTATCGGTAACCGTCAGGACCCGGGCCGCGTGTTCCCTGGCAAGCGCATGGCTGGCCATTTGGGTGATGTGCAGCGCACGACTCAGAATCTCGTGATCGTACGTGTTGACGCAGAACGTCAGCTTTTGTTAGTCCGCGGTGCCATTCCTGGTGCTAAGGGCGGCGAAGTTATCGTGCGTCCGGCTGTTAAGGCGTAAGGAGCGAAATAATGGAACTCAATATCCTGAACGAACAGGGTCAGAAAGTCTCGGCTGCTGATGCCGTGTTCGGTCGTGAATACAATGAAGCCCTGGTGCACCAGATCGTGGTGGCTTTCCAGGCTAATGCACGTCTTGGTACGCGTGCTCAGTTGTCGCGTGCAGCTGTGCATCACTCGACCAAGAAGCCGTGGCGTCAGAAGGGTACGGGTCGTGCTCGTGCCGGTATGACGTCGTCTCCCGTGTGGCGTGGGGGTGGTCGTGCCTTCCCGAATACGCCGGATGAAAATTTCAGCCAGAAGGTCAACAAGAAGATGTTCCGCGCTGCGATGGCCTCGATCTATTCGAAGCTCGTTGCTGACGAACGTTTCTCCGTGATCGAAACGATCAAGGTTGATCTTCCGAAGACGAAAGCTTTTGCCGAACAGCTTAAGACCCTCGGTCTTTCTGACAGCAAGGTAATGATCCTCATCGGCAATGAAGAAAACACCGATAACCTCTTCTTGGCTTCGCGCAATATGAAGAATGTGTTGGTGGTTACGCCCCGTTATGCTGACCCGCTCTCTTTGCTCTTCTATGACAAGATCGTAGCGACGAAGGCTGCTGTGGCTCAGATTGAGGAGATGCTGGCATGAACCAGGAACGTCTTATGAAAGTGATCGTGCGCCCGATCATCTCCGAAAAGGGCACGATGGTTGCTGAGCAGCACAATCAGGCCTTGTTTGCTGTCCTCCCGGACGCTACCAAGGATGAAGTGAAAGCTGCTGTTGAACTGCTCTTCAAAGTGCAGGTCAAGTCTGTTCAGATTCTTAACCTCAAGGGTAAGACGAAGCGCTATGGTCGCTTCATGGGCAAGCGTAGTGATGTCCGTAAGGCCTACGTGACCCTCCTTGAAGGTCAGGAAATTAACTTGGCGCAAGAGGTGAAGTAATGGCTCTCGTCAAACTCAAGCCGACGTCCGCCGGTCGCCGCCATGCGGTTAAAGTCGTAAACAAAGAATTGCACAAGGGTAAGCCTTGGGCTGCTTTGATTGAAAAGAAGAACCGCGGATCTGGTCGTAATAACAATGGTCACATCACGGTCCGCCACAAGGGTGGTGGTCACAAGCGCGCTTATCGTATTATCGACTTCAAGCGCTTGAAGGATGGTGTGCCCGCTCGTGTGGAACGCATCGAATACGATCCGAACCGTTCCGCTAACATCGCTTTGGTCCTTTACAAGGACGGCGAACGTGCTTACATCATTGCTCCGAAGGGACTCGAAGTTGGCCAGGAAATCATGAATGGTCCGGAATCCCCGATCAAGGTTGGTAACACGTTGCCCCTT
>CAJJMF010000237.1 GCA_905192805.1 uncultured Sutterella sp.
CTCCCCCAAAGGGAGGGGTTCATCAGAAAATTTTCGCATTCTGTTATCCACACCGTATTGCGCCGTATCAAAGAAATGCGGAGGCCCGGAGACGCCTCGTCCGCGTCGCGCTCACCACGGGTTTTCCAGCGAAAAGTGGGACGCTCGGTCTACAATACCGACAAGCTGGGCGACCCCATCACGCTTTCCCCGACGGGGACGCCTCCTCAGAAAAAAAGAAGGAATTTTCCCCTATGTTGATTAAATGGATCGTGGTCGCTGGCTTTGCCATCGGCGGCCTTCTCTTGAGTTACCAGGGTATTAAGCAGTACACCACGAAAACCTCGCTCGATGCGCATGGTCTCGAAGCCATGGCGGTGGTGACCCGCGTCGAAGAGCACGAGAGCCCCGTGCGCAAAGATCAGATGACGACGTACGAATTGATGTATCGCGAACACGTACGCTTTACGACCCAAACGGGCGAGACCGTCGAGGCGGCCCTTTCCTTGAAACGCCCCAATGAAAATGTAAGAAGCGTCGGCGCAAATGTTGCTATTCTTTACAACCCGGAGCGCCCCACCGAGATCATGGAACCCAACGGAATACGTTTTCGGTTCATAGATATTTTCCTTTCGCTCGCTGGCGCAGCACTTTTCATTGCCTCTATTTTAATTAGTCGAAAATTCTGAATTTTCTCGTGGTCATTTTTACCACCCGTTAGGCTTAATCCCTTCTTACTACAGACAAACCAATTTCGAGGTGATAGACTCAACATCAACGTAAAACCTATTGAAGACAAAAATTCAATAGTTCTAGCTTATAGGGTTCACCCTAACCCTTAGTCATAAGCTAGCGAACCAGTTTTTAAAAGACGTAAAGGAGTCTAAGATGGAACTCATCGACAAGAAATATGGCCTCTTTATCAACGGCGAATGGGTCGACGCGGAAGGCGGTAAGACGTTTGAAACGTTTAACCCCGCCACGGGCGAAAAGCTCGCGGACTGCGCGGACGCCTCTGCTGCGGACATTGACCGTGCGGTCGCGGCTGCACGCGCTGCCTTCCCCGCCTGGAGCAAGACGAGCCCCGAGCAGCGCGCCAACATGTTGTTAAAGATCGCTGACTTGGTCGAAGCCAACTTGGATCGTCTCGCTAAGATCGAAACGATGGACAACGGTAAGCCGATTCGCGAAACGACCTTGGTGGACCTTCCCTTGACGGTGGACCACTTCCGTTACTTCGCGGGCGCCTTGCGTGCCGAAGAAGGCTCCGCCACGATGATTGACGAAAACACGTTGAGCATTGTGTTGCACGAACCGATCGGTGTCGTAGGTCAGATTATTCCGTGGAACTTCCCGATTTTGATGGCTGCTTGGAAGTTGGCCCCGGCCTTGGCTGCGGGTAACACGGTTGTGATTAAGTCCTCCTCCGCCACGCCCTTGTCGTTGAACGAATTGGTGAAGTTGATGGCACAAGTCTTGCCGCCGGGCGTGGTGAACGTCATCACCGGTCGCGGTGCGGTCTCGGGTCAGGCCATGTTGGATAACCCGGGCTTTGACAAGTTGGCCTTCACGGGCTCGACCGACGTGGGTTACTCCGTGGCCGAAGCCGCTGCGAAGCGCTTGATTCCGGCGACGCTCGAATTGGGTGGTAAGTCCGCTAACATCGTCTTTGACGATGCGCAGCTCGACAAGGCCATCGAAGGCGCTCAGATCGGTATTCTCTTTAACCAGGGTCAGGTCTGCTGTGCGGGTTCGCGTATCTTCGTTCAGGAAGGCATCTATGATGAATTCGTGAAGAAGTTGGGCGAAGCCTTTGATAAGGTCGTCGTGGGCGATCCGCTCGACATGAAGACCCAGGTGGGCTCGCAGGTGAACGTGCGTCAGCTCAATAAGATCATGAGCTACGTCGAAGTCGCCAAGGAAGAAGGGGCGTCGATTGTCGCCGGGGGTAAGCCCGCTGCCGACAAGGGTGCCTTCATGCGCCCGACCTTGATTGCGGACGCCAATAACCAGATGCGTGTCGCTCAGGAAGAAATCTTCGGGCCGGTCGCTGTGGTGATCAAGTTTAAGACCGAAGAAGACGCGATCAAGATGGCCAACGATTCCGAATACGGTTTAGGTGGCGCTGTTTGGACGCGTGACATCAACCGTGCCTTCCGTGTCGCGAACGCTGTGCGCACGGGCCGTATGTGGGTCAACACCTACAACGAATTGCCCGCTCACGCCCCGTTCGGTGGTTACAAGAAGTCCGGTATCGGTCGTGAAACCCACAAGATGATGCTCGCGCACTACTCGCAGGCGAAGAACATCTACATCTCGCTCTCGGAAGCCAAACGCGGTTTCTTCTAATCGTTAATCGCTCCTCACCCTGAGGATTAACGAGCCAACACCACCCGTAGAGAATGACTTTACGGGTGGTTTTTTGTGCCCACCGCGTACGCGGCGTCAAGGGCTCCTTCAAGCGCTCCTTCACCCCGTGGGCGGCCTTCTCGGAGGCGCTCACGCACGTTACGCGCGCACGTGGTCCCAAAAGGTCCTACTTTGGCGTATCATTACAAGACATTTTTCGGTTTAGTGCGTCGCCTGCCGCCCGCTCAGCCCAAATAAATAGAGCCTAGTGTCTGAGCTAAGGTAAGCATTCTGTCTGACTTGCTACACTTAGTAAACATCCTCGATAC
>CAJJMF010000238.1 GCA_905192805.1 uncultured Sutterella sp.
TAGGTATACCTGGTTTTGCTGCCATAATGATTCTATTTCCGGATCCCATTGAACTCTCTTGTGACACACAAATAGAGAAGAAAATTGCTCTTATTTTGTTTAGTTTTTATGAAGATTTAATTGAATTTAATATAGGGTATATAAAAAATCTTCCTGATGCTACTACTATTGTTGTGGTAATGGTTGATAGAAGTCTAAAAAATAAATGGGATAGATTTTTAGAAAAGCACAAAGAAATTCAAGATAAATTTAAGTTTGAATTTAGATTTCAACCCAATAGAGGACGAAATGAAAGTGCTTATTGGGTAACGTGTAAAGACATTATTTTTAGTTATGATTACATATGTTGTATACACGATAAAAAATCACCTACAGCCTCTCAAAAAGTTGTGGGGTATGAATGGTATCGTCATTGTTGCGATCACCTTTTAGGAAGTACAGCATCAATAAAGACAGTATTGAGTCTTTTCGAAAAGAAATCTTGGATTGGCATGATCGTTCCCATAGAGCCTCTTTTTGAACATATTTTAGAAACTATCATCGCGAATCCATGGGCTGGGAATTTATCAGAAGGGCATAAACTTCGTCAGATGCTGCAGATCAAAGCTCCTTTTGATGAGCATCCGAAAGCCCCCTGGGGAGGGATGTTTTGGGTGCGAGGAAGGGCCATGGTAGCGCTATACAGACATGCCTGGAGTTATGAAGATTTTCCAGAAGAACCGTTGCCAACCAATGGCACACTTTTGCATGTTTTGGAAAGAATTTATCCGACTATCGTTCAAGAGTCAGGTGTTCAAGAGTCAGGTTATGCGACTGCCCAAGTGTGTTTGAGTAATCAAATGGGTAATTATTACAATAATTTGTTCTACATAACTCAAAATTTTATACAAAACAATAAATTCAAGATTGAACTAGAAACCTCAGAGAGTAGAAGACATTTTTCGTTTGTCAAGAAAAAGGCGAGAAATTTGATGTGTTCCTTGTTTAAGGAAGATTTTTCGAGTCGTCTTGATGATTTTATTTCCGCGTTTGTTTTTTATATAAAACAAAAAAACTATAAGGGTAAATAGGAATTTAATGAGTTCTTCAATAATTATGACGGTTTTTTTGTCGAAATAATCTTTTATTGAAATACTCTCAGAATCAGTGCTCTCATTAAGTATCAGCTCTTATCTGATGTTGAAGATACTAGCTCACATGGTAGCAGAACTAAGGATTGAAGGACTCAGAAAAGCAAAACATTATTATTCCGTCAAGTCGGGAGAATAAGCCAGTCAAAATGAGAGACTGGAGCACGTTGATCCCTCTTATATAATCATGAGGGATTCTTAAGGAAAAGCATTATGTTGAACATTGTGATAAATCTTGACCGTTCACCCGAACGTCTTGAAAAGACCAAAAAAGAATTTGACAAATGGGGACTCACCTTTGAACGATTGGCTGCAACGGATGGTCGTTTAATGACTCAAGACGAAGTGGACGCACGCAAACAGCCCTATGCTGAACGACGTTATTTCCTCAAAGAACTCACCCGGGGTGAAATTGGCTGCTTTATGAGTCATTATCGTGCCTGGGAAAAACTTCTTGAAAGTGACCAAGACTGGGCCTTTATCTGTGAGGATGACTTGGTATTTTTTTCAGATCCACGCTATTACTTAGGATCAACCGATTGGATTCCACAAGGCGTGCGATTAATTCAGCTAGCGCGTCCGAGTATTGAAAATGTGAAGGTAAAACGCCGTAAGTATGTGCATACCCTTAGTAACGGAGCACGTTTGATGGTTTTGCATCAGGGCATTAATGGTGGGTGTATTGGTTACATGATGCACCGTGAGGCAGCTCAAAAATTTGTGGCGATTGCGAAAACCCATATACCTGCTCCCTCGGATGATCTGCTCTTTAGTTTTGCCTCTCCTTTACGCCGTGAAGTCACACCCTGGTCTCTTTCTCCTGCTGTTGTGGGAACCGATGATAATGGTATTTCGGACGTGGGTGGGGAAAAAGGAAAAGTCAAAACTCGATTTTGGCAGGGGCCTGCTCAATATATTGAGCGCAAATGGATTAATTTAAAGAATAAGTGGATCGTATATTCGTCTTGTGAAGAAGATTACAGATAAATGCTGGTGTTGGAGAAGTAGTGTACAGGGGCGTCACCACTTCTCTCAAACGGTCTTAATGTTCTTCGAGTAGGCTTGCCAGCATCTGCCCGTAATTCGTTTTAAGGTAGGGTTGAGTAAGTGCTAAGAAGGCCTCAGGATCAATCCACCCATTCTGGAAAGCAATGGCATCGGGGCTTCCAATGACTAAGCCTTGGCGCTTTTGAATTGTAGCAATATAGCTCGACGCCTCGAGTAGGCTGTCATGCGTTCCCGTGTCCAACCAAGTGAATCCACTGGACATAATTTCCACTTGCAACGCCCCCGCCTCTAAATACTTCGTGTTAATGTCCGTAATTTCCAATTCGCCACGGGGGCTGGGCTTCAATTCGCGTGCGATGTCACAAACCTGATTGTCGTAAAAGTAGAGCCCAGTAACGGCATAGTTCGATTTTGGCTGTCGAGGTTTTTCAACGATGGAGAGGGCCCGTTTATTGGCATCAAATTCCACCACCCCATAGCGTTCGGGATCGCTAACCCGATACGCAAAAACGG
>CAJJMF010000239.1 GCA_905192805.1 uncultured Sutterella sp.
TGACTGCCATCATATAATATTTTAGGCAAATAGCCACAAGCATAATCGAAAATCTCCGGTTCTAACCAAGGAAAACAAATATCTATATTATTATTTGTCATAGCAATTTATTTATATAACCTTTTTATAAAATAGATAGCTGTGCCACTTTTTGCTGCTCTTCTTCACCGCGGCGGTCGTACAGAGCTGTCGTCGCAATATTGGCATGCCCCATCATGTTTTTCACGGTCACAATGTCGACATGGCGGTCTAAGAGTCGGGTCGCGAAGGTACGGCGCAGGTCATGTGCGGAACACGCTTCGTTATTCGCTTCCAACATTCTAGCCTTAGTGATTCGCCCAATGGACGTGGGATCGATCGGATTTTCAGTGTTAAGGTGTCCACCCTTATAGAACCGGCAAAAGATTAAGCCTTTGTCTTCCGGGCGGAACTTGAGAATCCAGGCATTTAATGCCGTCACCACAGGGGGAGGCAAAAATACTTTGCGTTCTTTGTTCCCTTTCCCGATGAGTCGTAACGACTTTTCGATCGGATCGTAATTTTCCAGACGCAAGTACGGAATTTCCCCGCGGCGCAGTCCGCACCCGAGCATCAGGGCGAGAATGGCTTTGTCGCGAATATCCTGCGGGGAGTCGCCCGAACACGCATCCATTAATTTCTTACTTTCATCAAAACTAATCGCTCGACCGCGCGGAAGTCGATAGTAGCGTTTTTGCTTAATATTCTTAATTTTCAAGAAAATTTCGTGTGGCATATCGCCCGCCATCCAGGCGGCGCGGGCAACGCCTTTGATGGCAGCAAGGTAGCAGTTGGACGTTGACGGCGAAATCCCCTTTTTCTCTTGGACCATGAAAAAGGCGAGTACATGTTCAGGTCGAAGTTTCGCCCATTCACACTGATAAAGGTCTTTGTACCCTGCCCACTGAGAAAACTTATTGAGCTTCGAGGCCATGGTACGACGAGAGGTCGCCGAGGTGAGTTCAGAAAGATACACCAAGGCTGCATTGACGGAGTTCCCAAAGCCACGCGGGCTCGTTAACCCCCCTTCTCCGTTTTGAGCGACAAGGAGAAAGTTCTCGGGATGGGTGTTTTTCTCAGTCATGACGGCCTTCTTTTGCTTGTTACAAATGACGCATTTAAATCGGGTAAATTTCCCAGAACTGCACATTCTCTCATACGATGCAATTTAAACAATTCTCTGATCAGAGTGATTTTTACCCCCTCAGAACATCGTTTTTTCACATTACGCATGAGAACGTACATTCTACGATCTTATTTTAGGCCTTCTCCGACCCAGATGCAATCGAAATGCAGCATGGGGTCCTTGTCATCAAGTCTTACATTGGATACCAAACTTCGAACAACGACGTTTTATCCTGCCCATCGTATCGATCGAAAGATTTTTTGGTTCTTAAGTTTGGGATTACTTCAGCTGGGGGTCTGGTTCATGTCGTTTTTATGGGTCCACCTCAGTGACGTCTAACTTGGTCAGAAAACAACGACAGCGAAATGAACCAGTTAGCGCTCGCCGATTGACATTCTTATTGAGCGCCCTTCACAGCAGTGGCGTCGGAACAGCAACACGCATTAGCAACGCAGTTGGGTATCCACTCATATCAAGATTAACTGCGTTCATAAAAACCAGAATTGCCATGAGTGGTATCTCCGACAAGACGGAAAAAACGACAGCGAAATGAACCAGTTAGCGCTCGCCGATTGACATTTTTATTGAGCGCCCTCATAGTGTCTCATAATAGTTTTCCGTCTCCTTCTAATAACGGAGATGGAGATGTCATACACACAAGAATTTAGGGATATGGTGGTTTCCCGCGTCCTTTCGGGTGAGATGACGAAGAATGTGGCGAGTCAGCAATTTCGTGTTGCGCTGAGCACCATTTATTTATGGCTCAGGGAAGCGGAGAGCGGGGCAAAAAGCGGGTACACTTCCACGAAGTTACCTAAATCCCTGAAAGAGAAAGGTATGAAGAAGCTAGATTTACCAAGAGGCATCAGCTATCTTGATGCACACCGCGCCGTAGTGGCTAGAGACATTATGTCGTTGTCCGACTTTGGGGCGTATTGTCGTGAACAGGGTATTCTCGCCAGCGATGTTGCGCTTTGGGCGTCTTGGTTTGAAGAGAATCCTGTTGCGTGCAATGAACAAGATTTGTCCCAAGCCGAGAAGTGCATTCAACAGCATAGTACGCGCATTCAACAACTGGAGAAGGAGTTAGCTCAAAAAGATAAAGCTCTGTCGGATACGGCCACAATGCTCGTGTTAGCAGAAAAAGCCGAGGCGATCTGGGGAATAAAGGGAGGTTAATCAGCGCCCACGATCGCCAAGCCCTCATAGAGCTGATAGAGGAAGGGAAACAGCTTGGTATGGCCGAAGAGAAGGCCTGCTCTGCTGTTGGGATTACAAGTCGCACCCTGCGTAATTGGCGCAAAAAGCCAGACGGCGATCAGCGAATCGTGCGGAAAAATTTCACTAGCCCCAAAAAGCTAACTGAGGAAGAGATTCAGCAAATTATTGAGCGATTTTGTGCTCTTGATGTGTGTGACCTTAGCTTGCGTCAGGCGTTTTATAAGGTTCT
>CAJJMF010000240.1 GCA_905192805.1 uncultured Sutterella sp.
CCGATATTTATACTGAAGCGCCCGCGGACCCGAATACCGCGGCCAATTTAGGCCCCTTAACCCCGTTGCCTGGTCGTTGGCGTGGATTGCGTGGTGTGGATACGCACCCGCAGGTGGATGGTCCCGAAACGGAACCCTATGAAGAAGAGTGGACCTTTGAACTCTTGGACCCGCAAAATAACGGGCCTCAGGTCCTCTATGGTTTACGCTACCATGTGGCGATTACGAAGCCAGGTGAATTGGCGGCGTTTCACGAGCAAGTGGGCCATATTCTTTACGAACCCGAAACCAACAAAGTCTTCATGACGCTCTCCATTCCGCGTGGTCAAGCTGCGATGGCGGTGGGCGAAGGAAAGTTGGGCGATAAGACGCTTCGCTTACGTGCGGTGCGTGGGTCGACCGAAAACGGCATCGTTTCGAACCCCTTCTTAGAAGAAGCGTTTACGACGCTCTCCTGGGAAATCACGTTCGTCTTTAATGAAGACGGTACGTTTAGCTACGACCAGACAACGATGTTGGCCGTGCAAGGGGATTCCAAACCCTTTGCGCACACCGACAAGAATACGTTGCACTTAGTCGAAGCGCCGCGTCCGAATCCGGCCATGATTGATGAAGGGCTCTTTAACCGCAATCCCCGTTAATCGCCAGTTTGCGCGCTCCCGGTCAAGTGAGTGCCTCACGTGGGGCACTCATCTGACCGGTTTCCTTTCTCTCCTATTGAACTCCCGAAACACGATTCTCTCTGGCACACAGAGCAACGTTGAAGCTCCTTTGTGCCCAGCCTAGCGCACGCCCACCCCCAGGATTCGGTGCCATTCTCGCGCGTGGTGAACTCTGGTGTGATAAAGACTCAACGTCACCACCCTCCCAGTATTGAAACCTATTTCAACCAGGCCAAGCCTTACTCCGATATCAAGGTATTACTGAATATATTCGATTCGCTAGGCATGAGCCCGTATAGTGTGATTGCGGACACTGACCCAATGAGCCATGGAGATGGCTCCATCTCCAACGTGGTGGGGATTCGCTACCCGTTTGCCCCAGAAATGGAGGAACGATACGGTGGCATGGCCTCGAATGGGAAGAAGTGGTCCGAGCTGACCGACGACGAGATTGAGCAAGAGATTGACCAGAAAGGGGATGAGCTTTCTCGGGTCTCTGACAAAATTGCACTGGATGTTGACGAGGTCTCTGTTTCTCAGCTGTTTTGGTATGAGTCATCGGTTTTATTTAGCAACGACTATGAGGATTTTTTAAATGACAGGACGGCAATTCAGTCAACTGGACTATCTGAAGCGACTCTACGAAAAGCGACTGAAGGAAGGGGACGACCCGAATCTGGTTTCAATGCGCTCGATGCGGGATCAGATAGCGTCGATGGAACGCGACGAGGACATGAAGAAACTCGCGAAGGAGGAACCCGAGATTTATCGGTTTCTGATGAGCGGGGTCAACATCAACGAATAACCACCGAAGAGCAATACAGGGCTCTTTTAGGCGAGGGCGAGAAGTTTGATTTAAAAACCTTCAACGATCTCCAAACAGCGTACGAGCAAATTGATGCTATTGCGTCAATTCAAAAGCACGCTCTTCCTGCAGAGTTCACCTCTATCCGAGAAGGTGTGCGCCGTGCGAGCGAACACGTTGAGCTCATCGCACAGATTGAAGCCGACCGCAAGATTCAACTTGCTTCGGACCAGTATGAAAACGGTTGGATTGCTCCACCGCCCGACATTAATCCCAACGCGCCTAAAGAATTTTCGCAAGGAGCATTAGATGACGCAGAAATTCGACGAATCCCAGTTGACGCCAGAGCAGAAGCAGATCATCTCAATCTCGAAGAGTTTCCAACGGCATTGGATCGAGCAAGAACTGAAAGCTTTAGAAATAGCCGAAGTCAACGGCAAGCGGGTCATCCGAAGTGCGGTGAACGGGGTAGTACTGTATATCGAAGAGAGACCCAACCACTGGATCGAACGGCCCAACATGACGTGGGGGGAAGTGGTTCTGGCGAAACACCCACAATGGACGTGGGAGGACATGGAGGATATGATTCAGGCCTTCGGCTTTTAAGCCGTGGTACAAGGAGCACTAAATGACTCAGACATTAGACGAATCCAAGCTGACACCAGAGCAGAAGCAGATCAACTCGATCTCAAAGGGCTTAAAGAAGCAGTGGACACTAGGAGAACTGAAGGCTTTAGAAATTTCCGAAGTCAACGGCAAGCGGGTCATCCGAAGTACAGTGAACGGGGTGGTGGTTTATATCGAAGAGAGCCCCAACCACTGGATCGATCGCCCCAACAAAACATGGAACGAAGAGGAGTTGGCTCACCATCCGACGTGGACGGAGGACGACTTGGAGGAGATGGTTCAGGTCTTCGGCTTTTAAGCCGTGGTACAAGGAGCACTAAATGACTCAGAAATTGGAGGAATCCAAGCTGACGCCAGAGCAGAGGCAGATCAACTCTATCTCAAAGAACTTTCACATGCAGTTAATCGAGCAAGAGCTGAAGGCTTTAGAAATAGCCGAAGTCAACGGCAAGCGGGTCATCCGAAGTACAGTGAACGGGGTGGTGGTTTA
>CAJJMF010000241.1 GCA_905192805.1 uncultured Sutterella sp.
CGCAGAAGTCACAGCGGCCTCCAACTAAGTAGCATTAGATAGTGCGCATCAGACTGCCCGCGAACAGGTCGTCTTGGTCTGTGTGAGCTCGGGCGCTGCGCGGCAGGCAGACATTGTACTCGCGCGTCGTCCGGAATTTGCCGGTAAGACGATCGTGGTGATTCTTCCTGACAGTGGAGACCGCTACTTAACGACGCCGGGCCTTTTCGGCGAATAAGTTAAACACATTGCGAATGGGAGGCGTTGACGCACACCTTTGGTACGATGGATAGTGTGCGTTGACGAACATTGCAAGTGGCCCCGGGATTTCGATCTCGGGGTTTTGCTTTTTGGGGTATGAGGGCGTCCCCTCCAGTATCGCCATGCGTTTCGTCTACACTGTTAACACTGCCCAAGAATCGCACTATTTTCTGAATCATAGTGCCCCATACCCTAGGCGTCTTACCGCCTATCCACCGTCCCTCCTCTTTCGTTTATCCCACGCTTTTCGCTCTCTTGAACGATATTTGAGCGTTTTACACAACGTCGCAAGCCATTTTGCCCTTGAGTAGACGCACACAATCAAAACGTGCTTGACACATAAAAAATTATTGACAAGTAATCACTTTTCTCTAGAATAAGTCTAACCCTCTGAAGTACCCCACTAGGAAGTGTCTGTCCACTTCCTTTTGTTCAGAGCCCATCCAAACAATTCGGAGATAAACAAATGACCCCATTTTTTTCGAGCCGACGCTCGCTCCTGAAGGCTTTGGCGCTCACTACCCTTCCCCTCTCGCCGCTCACGAAAGCCGTAGCGGCTGCTGTGGAGGACCTTGGCCAATATTCGTGGTGCGCCTGTGTGATTAACTGCGGACAACGGTGTGCGTTGCGCTGTTTCACCAAAAACGGCAAAGTGATCCGTATCGAAACGGACAACACCACGCCCGATACCTTGGGACCGCGTCAGTTGCGTGCGTGCCAGCGTGGCCGCTCGATGCGTGAACGCCTCTACAGTGCGGACCGCTTAAAGTTCCCGATGAAGCGCGTTGGCAAGCGCGGTGAAGGGAAGTTTGAACGCATCACTTGGGACGAAGCCATTAAGACAATCGCCAAGGAATGGACGCGTATTAAGTCAACCTACGGCAATGAAGCCATCTATTGGCAGTATTGCTCGGGGCAACAGTCCTTAGTGAGTTCGCGTCGCGCTTGGCAGCGTTTGATGAATTTGATGGGTGGGTATCTCCAGTACTATGGCTCCTATTCGAACGCCCAATTGTCGGCCTCATTCCCGTTAACGTACGGTGGCCGTCCCGCGTCGCTACCCTCCGAAATCGCGAACGCCGAACTCTATGTGCTCTTTGGTAACAATCCGAGCGTGACACGTCCTTCGGGCGGTGGTAAGGGCTTCCAAGTTGATGCGGCATTAACCAAAAAACGCCCGCGTATTATCGTGATTGACCCGTGCTTTACGGATACCGCGAGCACGCGTGCCGATGAATGGATTCCGATTCGCCCCGGAACGGACGCAGCCTTGGTGAGTGCCTTGGCCTACGAATGGATCACGCGTGGTGAAGTCGACCAGGCCTTCCTCGATCAGTATTGTGTCGGGTTTGACGAAAAGACCCTGCCCGCTTCGGCCCCGAAAAACGCCGACTATAAGTCCTATATTCTCGGTAAGGGCCCCGACGGTATCGCGAAAACCCCTGAATGGGCTTCGCCCATCACGGGGATCCCGGTGGATGTGATTCGCCACTTGGCGCACCAGATGGCACACACCAAGCCCCTCTTTGTGTCGCAAGGCTGGGGTCCGCAGCGTACCGCCAATGGTGAGCAAAATGCGCGCGCGATCGCGATGGTGCCGATTCTCTTAGGGCAAATTGGGTTGCCGGGTACCAATTCCGGTGAACACGAAGGCAATACGCCCTTCCCGGCCGTCTATCTCCCGATTGGCAAAAATCCTGTTAAGGCCACGATTCCCGTCTATATGTGGACGGATGCCATTGTCCGTGGCGAACAGATGACGCGCAAAACGGACGCCCTCAAGGGCACCGAAGCGCTCAAGACCGGTATCAAGATGATCATTAATTCGGGTGGCAACACCATGATCAATCAGCATGGCGACTGCAACTGGACGCATAAGGTCTTAGAAGACGAAAGCAAACTCGAATTCTTGGTTGTCTGCGACAACATGATGACACCTTCGGCACGTTACGCGGATATTCTTCTGCCCGATATCTTGGGGCCGGAAACGAACGACATGGCTTGCCAGGGCGGCAGCCACGGGGACGTGGCCTGTATGCTCGCGATTCAAAAAGCGGTGGAACCGCAGTTTGAGCAAAAGTCGAGCTGGGAAATCTGCCATTTGCTCTCGAAGGAACTAGGCTTAGAAGAGGCCTACACCGAAGGACGCGATCAGATGGGTTGGGTGAAGTGGTGCTACAACGAAACCCGTAAGAAGGTGCCAGAACTCCCCACCTTTGAAGAATTCTGGAAAGCGGGCTTAGCCAAACTCTGGGGCGTGCGTAAAGATCCGATCGCTTTGGAAGCCTTCCGTAAGGATCCTGTGAAGAATAAACTTAAGACCCCGA
>CAJJMF010000242.1 GCA_905192805.1 uncultured Sutterella sp.
AAGATTCGATTCCACTCTTTCAATGGCAAATTCGTCGTGAGCATGATGCTACGATTTTCGTAGCAGTCCGACAAAATGTCGTACAGCAACTTCGTTGAGTTGGTGCTCACGGGCAAGTAACCCCATTCATCCAGGACGAGTAGATCAAGCTTGTTCACCTTCTCGCGGTAGCGTTTAAATTGCCCTTTTTCGTAGGCAGTCGTCAGTTCGTCGATAAAGAGGCTCGTCTTGCGGTACATGACCTTGTACCCCATTTCACACGCCTTGCGTCCCAGTGCGGTGGCGAGATGCGTTTTGCCTGTGCCCGAATTACCAAGCAACATGACGTTTTGCTTCTCCCGCACAAAGTCGCAACCGATAAACCATTCCTTTGGGAAACGATCCGGGAAGTAAATATCAGGGTTAAACTCAAACGTCTCTAAGCGATGCTCCTTCTCAAACCCGGCTAATTTAAGGTTTTTACGAATAACCTCCTGGTTTCGTTTGGCTTTCACTCCTTCCAATAAATCACAAACGAATTGCTTTGTGGAGGTAAACTCTAGCCCTTCATCCACCAAATTTAATACATGAGACCCGAGTCTTAGCTCTCGTGACAGATCAAGAATGCGTTGATTAAGTTCACTTTCATTATTGGTCATTTATGTTCACCTCCTACACTGAAACCGGAACTGAATCACGATTCTGTTTGTCCAGTATTTCCATGAAGAAATCCCCAAATCCCTTGTCTCTTTCGATATAAGGATCCCAGCCAGGGATGTTCAGTTCCAATAACGGCTTCTCAGCGTCACGCTCCTGGTTGTCCCGGAAAGCATTAAAGATCGTGGAAACGTCACGATCACGGTAGAGCCGATACGCTTCCTCTAGGCGCTGGATACAGTCACGGATGGATCCCGTCTCTTTATAGATTTCTAGGGCGATCGAGATCAGTTTTCTCTTATGGTCCGCATTGAGGCGACAAAGATAATCGCGTACATCCTCGTGCAAGCATTTGGCAAAAGCCGAGGACTTGAAAGAGGCGATTTTTTGGCGTGTGTGCTCCAATGCTGCGGGCCAGTTTGTGTGCTCAATACCGTTATCGGGCTGTTGCCAACTGTACTGCCGCATGGCTGTCATGATCGCTTCACCTGTTGTACGGTAAAAGTCCAAAGTGCGCGACTTCTTCACGACATAGATTTCTTTATCGGAGCAGTAAAGTGGGTAGCGGTAGCCGTCCACCATTGCGCTCCCTTCCGTTGCCATGGTTAAGATTCGCTCTTTTTTCCACGACACAAAGGGGGCAGGTACTGGTCTACAAGCCACACGCTCTTGCTCAAACAATTCGCAGATCGGAATTGCCTTTTCAAAGTGTCTCTGTTTGGCGATTTTGTCACACCACTCAAGACACGTATTTTGGAAACTGTCCCAGTCACCATCGAACGAGTATGTTTGAGCAAAAAAATTACTCTTAATGAATTTGACGGTGTTTTCAACGTGCCCCTTTTCCCAGCCCGAAGCGGTATTGCAAAATTCTGCCGAGAATCCAAAATGGTGCATAAAACATTTAAACATCTCGGTGAGGACACGAGGATGCCCCTCGGGATCATATACATCTGACCGACCTACAGCGCTCGATCTCGTTAGTACTCTCGAAACGGCCGATGACATATTGTCGAATCGTACCACCGAAGGAACACAGCCTAAGTGTTGAACTATCTTTTCAAAACCTTCGATAACGCATTCAATATTTTGTCCCCAAACGGGAACAAAATAACGCATATTCGAACACGGGAACGTCAGCACAAAGAAATTAAGTGAAATTTCCCCTACACCCTGAAGGTAGACTGGAATTTGACCGAAGTCTGCCTGAGCGTGGCCGGCGTCATGAGCAAGCTTGCTAAAAATATCTCGTTGCTTTGCGTTGAGTTTTTGTTTGATCTCACGACAGTATCGCCGTAACGTAGATTCCGAGATTGTGACTGACGACAGATCCTCAAAGTCGTCACAGGCGGTGTTAAAGGGGGACGAACTGTCGGCGAGGGCGCGTGCAACGTAGGCTGCAGTGTAGCTCACGTAACCCTGTTCGCACTTTTGTTGCTCGAACATGAACTTGATTCGTTCATATACCGCCTTTCCCTTGGTATTTCGTGTGCGAGTTGCGATAGGCTCAGCCTGAGGGTCATGGTGAGTGTATTTTTCAAGGGTACGATAGCAACAATTTAATTCATCGCAAATTTGCTTTTTGGTTTTGCCCGTAATGAGCTCATTCGTGATACGATTATGGAAGTCCATAGGTTTCGTCATGATCCATCCCTTAATGATTGCAGTCAAAAAGAGATATTGTGATAGAAATCATGGACTTTTTCTTTTTCAGCGCCTGCTTTTCTCTGCAAAGTAGCAAACACCTATCCTGCACCTCCCAAGATTCATCCTATAGAACTACAACTTATTGCGTATCTATAAGAAAATTTCTTGTTCGGCGAAAATTGACATTCTTATTGAGCGAATACA
>CAJJMF010000243.1 GCA_905192805.1 uncultured Sutterella sp.
CTACATTGGGGCCGTGTGTACAATTTTCTATGTCTTTGTCGGTGGCTTTTTGGCGGTCTCTTGGACCGATGCGATTCAAGCCTCCCTCATGTGCATTGCTCTGATCGTCACCCCGTTTGCCGTGATTAACGACCTCGGGGGATTCACGGCCGCGACCGAACGCGTCGCGAGCATTGATGCGAGCATGCTCAATATTTGGAAAGACCACAGTTTCGTCGGAATCGTGAGTTTGATGGCGTGGGGGTTTGGCTATTTCGGGCAACCGCATATTCTGATTCGCTTCATGGCCGCCCGTTCGATTAAGGTGATCCCGGGGGCACGTCGCGTGGGTACCCTTTGGATGATTTTCTGCTTAGCTGGCGCCATTGCCGTGGGCTTCTTTGGAGCGGCCTACTTTGCACAACATCCGAGTTCGGCTGGGTTGGTGACCGAAAATAACGAACGTGTGTTTATCGTTCTCTCGGGCTTACTCTTTAACCCGTGGATTGCAGGGGTCCTGATGTCTGCCATTTTGGCGGCCGTGATGTCGACCCTCTCGGCACAGCTCTTGGTGTGTTCCTCCACCTTGACGGAAGACTTCTACCGTACGTTCTTGCGTCCCAACGCTTCGCAACGGGAATTGGTCTGGGTGGGTCGCACCATGGTGCTTGCGATTTCGGCTGTGGCCGTGTGGATTGCTCGTAACCCCAATAGCCTAGTGCTCGAGCTCGTCTCATACGCTTGGGCGGGTTTTGGCGCGGCCTTTGGCCCGTTGATTATCATGTCCCTCTGGTGGCGTCGTATGACGCGCAATGGGGCCATCGCCGGCATGATCGTGGGCGCGGCTACGGTATTGATTTGGCACTCCTTTGCATGGTGGGGGCTCTACGAAATTCTGCCGGGCTTTATCTTCTCGCTCATTGCGATTATCGTTGTGAGTTTGCTCGATACGCCGCCTGCCGTCGTGATCACGAAAACGTTTGATGAAGTCAATACGTTAGTGAAGCAAAGTCGTTAAAATATCAGACTTTCAGTTCATACCGAAGACGGTGCTCATATTCGGGCATCGTCTTCTTTTTTCCTCATCATTCACAGCCTTGCTGTGTGTTGTGTTTACGCTATGTCCGACAAACCCCTTCGTCTTACTCCTACCCAACGTCGACTTCGTGAGTTGTTGCTACTCTATGTACCGAACATTTCGGCCCATGATCGTCGTCAGATTGAAGAGGATCTCTGTAATGTGTTGCGCGAGGTCACTCTTGACGGATCGTATGGCGAAGCGCTCGAAGCCATCTACGAGGAGGCCGACCAAGCGCATCCGGGTATTTCGGTGGCTTTACGCGGGTTAATCTACGCGGCCATCATGGAGTCCAAGTACGAATCCGCCAAAACCAAAACGGTGACGAGTTTGATGAGTTTTGGGGTGTATTGTGCGTCGTATATCAAAAACACACCCCCTGATTTGCAGCTCACCGATGCGATGTTGCAGGCCATTGAGGACGCCTTAAAAACCCACTACCTCAATCGGCAAGCGAAAATCGTTATTTTCGACAAATTACTGCCGGCGGGCAGTCCTGTGATGGATAACCCGCTCATCGCCAAAATTGTGCTGGACGAAATGCGCCATCTCGCTCAGGGCATTTATCGAGATCCCCGTGGACTATTGGTGATTCGGGACCCGGATGAAGATGCACTTGTCCAACACGAACGGATGCGCTCCTACGGCTTTTATCTCTATCAGGTGCTCTTTACGGTCACCGTGCCCGCCGATGAATTGATGTTTCATCACGCTCCCGCCTTTTTCAACTTCATGGAAATCTCTGACGTGGGCAATGCCCTCATGGGAGAGCGCGAAGTGAAAAAGATCCCGCTCACCAACCCGTCGTGGGAAAAGAGCCTTCAGGATATCTTGGCTCCCAATTTAAAGGGCTTTCAGACGTTGGTGACGGAACCGATTCTGCCGGCCATGGCGGATCGGGTGCACGACTACTTGACCATTTCGTTGCGCATTGCCCCCTTTGTTTACAACGCCGCAAGCTTGATGAATGTGGACGCGTCGGATCTGGTGGTTTCCGTCGGCCACTTCGGTTCCTCGGTCAACGATCCGATGGTCTATACCGATGAGTTACACCTGGCGATTGCGCACAAAAACACGCCCCATCAACCTTTTTCGGGCGATGTGTTGACGGTCTACTATCCCGAATTTATGCGTTTTTATCACGACCGTCTCTGGGATGAGCTGACCCTCGCAGGTATTCTGCCCGAGCACATTCTCTTTGACCGTGAGACGATTTATCCCTTTGATGCGATGGGCGAGTTTGAGGTGCCGTTTCTCACCTTTGAGCGAAAACTCTCGCTCTTAGCCGATCCTAAAACCCTACCCAGTGCGCCACGTACGATGCTCTTGAATTAAGACAATGGGGTGGATGCTAGCAACCTAAACTCCGCAAAAATTTTATAAACAGCAAAAAATAATTCTTTATCCCCT
>CAJJMF010000244.1 GCA_905192805.1 uncultured Sutterella sp.
CAAACGTTTGATCCCAATACGGACGAAGTGCCTGTGTAAAGGAGTCACCAATGACCCAAATCACCTTTTGGTATGGGGCTTGGCTATTTTTCACTACACCCACATCACCGTAGGGTGTCTTTTTAGCATGAATATCAACGATTCTCTCCATCGCGGATGGATGAGTGAACTCTGGCTTCCAATTGTCACCTTCTTCGGCATTTACAATGCTCTTTTTCCCGATCATCTCAGCAATGTCACCCTCCTCAAATGGAAGGGATTGAAAGCGGGTTTCAATAGGCTTGAGCCCAAACAGTCGCATTACGCCAGAGTAGCCCATATAAGCGCCTCTGACGTTCCAATGCGAGTCGGTTCGATAGTAAAGCGACTCACTGGCAGCTAAACCCTCTTTAGCGGCCCACAACTCAAGCGTTGGGTCATAAAGAGTGATGTTCGGGATATGAAAACTCTCTAAAAGTTTTAGTGCCTTGGCCCCATAGTATTGACGGGACTGATAGCCCTCCGACACAAACCAGGGTTGTTGATATGGGTATCGCTCTGGATAGACCGTCTCCTTGTTGGGGCCCATCATGAACACCACCTGCGTTCGCACAGGGTCCACAACCGCCATCACGGACTTCAATTGCGTGGCGAGCTGTTCTATGGCTTTAAATTCGGGTTGTTTTAGCCCACGTGCTTTTTCTACGGTCTGATTTTGTGCATTACCTAAAAAGAGCCACCCATCTTTACCATTCAACCAGGCTACCGATTGCATAACCGTTAAATCAACCCCTTTTCGGGGGACCCACAAATGCCCCGTCGTAATATCCGATTTATAGATCACCCGTCCCGTTACCGCAATGAGCACCATGAGACTCACCAACACCCCCACACGCAACACGACCTGTGTTTTTCCAAAGCGAAAGAGTCGTTCCCAATAGGCATAGGTGAGCCAGGCAAGGAATACCCCCAACGCCACGAGCATGACACGTAGCCAAACGGCCACCTCCCCCGCATTCACAATCCGTGCGTATGAGAGTAATGGCCAGTGCCACAGATATAGGGGATAACTAATCATGCCCAAAAACACGACCCAAGGGCGGGCAAGAATCATACGATTGATCCACGCCTGCTCTCCTGCTGCAATCAAGCAGGTCGTTCCAAGGAGGGGAAAGAGAGCATAAAACCCAGGAAAGGGCTTTGCCGTATCAATCACGTAGAGCCCTACGCCCATGGTCACGACGCCAAGGGTGCTCAATGCATGGTTCAAAAAGGTCGGCTTCGCTTGAAACGCCGATTTAAACCCAGAAACATTCAATGTCACCCAAGCAAGGACGCTTCCCATCAACAACTCCCAGAAGCGTGTCATGGGCATGTAAAACGTATACACCGGGTCACGCGTAAGCGTCAAAAGATTCCAAGTAAAGGACCCTAGCAGAAGTATGGCCACCAACCAAAGGCTCCCATGCGTGGACAGGTGACTGGCATTTTGTTTCCCTTGTTGCCATTTGCGACTCATCCAAGCCAGCAGCCACACAAGCAACGGAAAAACGATGTAGAACTGCTCTTCAATCCCAAGACTCCACAAGTGCAGTAATGGCTTTAGTTCAGCAGACGGATCAAAATACCCTGCCTCTTTAAAGAGCGTGAAATTAGCAATGAACAATGCCCCTTGGTAGACATGCTTGCCGAGTCGCGTCAGTTCATCTGGTAATAGGCTAAACCAGCCAAAAAACAACGTGGCAGAGAGGACCAAAACTAAGGAAGGGAAGATGCGACGAATACGACGCACATAAAAGTCCGCAAACGAAAACGTGCCACGTTGCGTCTTTTCAAAGATGATCCCTGAGATCAAAAACCCCGAAATCACAAAAAAGATATCCACCCCAATGAAGCCACCTGGCACCAACGCGGGGAACGCATGGTAGAGCACAACCAAACTCACGGCTAATGCACGGAGACCGTCAACGTCTGCACGGTACTTGGCGGGGGTTACATGAGCAAGGAGGTCACGATTAAAAGCATTGGAAACGCGTGTGGGATCGTTAGCGGAGGAGTGCATGAGGTAATTGGATTATCCGGAAATATTGAGCGCTTGCGGCGTAGTTTACCGTGTCAGCAATAAGATCTCAATGATCACACAACGCAAGCATACACTCAAGATAGCTTTCTTTTCTCATAACAAAGCTAATTTTATCTCGAATCACCTTAAGCGAAAGCGTAAAATTGACTGTAAGTGGGCAGTCTATTCATAAGACCCGTAATAAGTTATCCATGCCCTATGACCAAATTCCTCAAAAGACGGCCAACACCCATCGCTCGTCCAAAGGAGAAACCTATGAAATTTCTGATGATTTTCACTCCAAAAGGAAAAATCGGCCGGTTAGGCTATTTTTTAATCTCTCTTCTTTATCTCGTCATATTTTTTGTAGGGATGGATTGGGTGTGTCCAGAATCTTGTGTCTGGGGGGATTTTA
>CAJJMF010000245.1 GCA_905192805.1 uncultured Sutterella sp.
AGGGTTTGCAGTAGGGCACTCGCTTCACGGGTCGTGCGGGCGGAGAGTTTACGGCCAGCAGTCACGAGGGAATAGCGACCAATCCCATAGGCGAGGGTTCGCTCAGCTCCGGCGAGTGCGATCGACTCATCGATCAAACGGGTTTCCGCGGGAGCCGGGTTCCAGTGTCGGGATTGGGCACACCAGGCACAGTCACAGCTACAGCCGTCGGCTTTGGCGTTGATGATGGTGCACGTGTTGAACGTTTGGCTGGCACAGCGTTGGGTTAATCGGTGACTCGCTTCGAGTAACTCGGCGAGCGTATAGGTCTCAAGGAGAGTAGTGAGCTCCGAGGGGGTGATCGCCCGACCCTCGTCGTGGGCGAACACCTCGAGGGTGCGTTCGAGTTCACGTGGTAGGGGTAACGGTGAGACGCTCGAAGGGGTGTTGGTCATGGGTGATAATCCTCGTCATCATTGAGTCAATGTTTTGCCATTCTAGCGAAAGCATTGGCCCGTGGGGACATTCCCACGGGCCAATGGACTAATCGGATGAGGAAACCTCCCAAAAAGTCGGGAGGCGATCCCTTAAGCGTTCAGCAACTGCTTACCCAAGCGATCCACTTCGAGGATGGCTTCACGATAACGTTCGACCGTGGTCGGGGTCGGCGTGCAGGTCCATTCTTTGATGTTCTGAGCAGCCACCAACAATTTTTCCAAACCCGCTTCGTCGATGTCCATTTCGGCGAGTGTTACCGGTAAACCGATCGAGCGGTTAAACTGCAAGAATTTGTCCAGTAACGCATCCTGCCCGTCGTAGGCCAAGAGGACCAAGTTCCCGAAGGACACCACTTCACCATGCAAGTGCTTATGAGCAGACGGTAAAACCATCGAAGCGTTGTAGAAGCAGTGAGCGAGCGAGGAGTTGTAGTAGTACTCGGTATGCGTGACCAAGTTGGAGACCACCCCGGTGGAGACGATAATGTCGAGCACACATTCGGTGAAGGCTTCGGTCAGTTCGCCTTTTTTCATGTCTTCTAAGGCGGTGGGGCCAAAGTTCAACAAGGGTTCTTGGCAGGCCATGGCCACGTTGACACCCAAAAGCGGAGTATGGAAGAGTTGTTTGCCGCGCGAGGCGTAGAGGACTTCGATTTGCTTACTTAAGGCGTCACCCAGACCGGCCCAGAACAATTCCTGCGGGCTATCCAAGATGACCGAGGTGTTGATAAAACAGTGTGCCGGACATTGCTTACCGAAATGGTAGTGCGAGAGCGAGCCGTCGTCGTTATAGACCACACCGATGGCGGTGATCGGGGCACAGTTAGAGGCCACGGTCGGACAGGTCATCACGGGGATCCCCATGATGTCACCAGCGGCTTTGACGGTGTCACAGGCACGACCGCCCCCCACCGCAAAGATCACATCGGCGCTTTTCACGAGTTCGTCTTGGGTGATGCGTTCGATATTGGCGTTGGTGCAGTCCTTGCCGTACACAAACTTCGTGACGATTTCGGCACCGGCCGCTTCCAGAGCCGGCAACAACGTGGGTTCCGCCTTCGATAACGCAATTTCCCCACCAATCACCGCAATTCGCTTTCCATAGGGGCGCAAAACGTCCGCGATCTTATCATAAGCATCGGGACCAACAGAATAGTGCGGGAGATTGAGTGTATAGGTTGCGTGCATAGCGAATCCTCATTTAGCGTAAGCAAACACAAGGGTGCGAACCGTTGGGTTCGCAACCAGAAAAAACGAGTCACCTCCCTTTTCATTGGGCGGGAGGGATTCACCTTATGATGACGCAGGCTAAGGAGAATGTGCCTCGGGCATTTTGCTTATAGCACGTGTTACGCGTCATATCCTCTGCGTTTTGTAATCATGAACTACGATTAAATACCTAGGAAATCCAAAAATTTGGTGGCATAAATGAACGGTTTTGCGCAAACGGGGGGCAAAAAAAGTGCTTGAGCGTGATGAAGTAAATCGGTTAGCATAGAAGGCAGTGAAAAAAAACATTTTTTCGTCTTTTCTTTCCGCCTTTGATGCGTAAGCGTCACTGTATCGTTATGCCTGATCCGATTGTTCAACCGCGCCGGGTCGGTCTCAGTCCTGTGGCCGATGCCCGAGCACGCATTCTTATTTTGGGTAGTATGCCTGGCGAGGCATCGCTGAACGCTAACCGCTATTATGCCCACCCCACGAATCGGTTCTGGTCGTTGATGGCACTGCTTTTTCCCCAATACCAAATTGCCCTAAATAGCGCAGACTATGTACAGCGCTACGATGCATTGAAGCGCTCAGGCGTAGCCCTTTGGGATACGATTGGGAGTTGTATTCGTATGGGGAGCGACGATAACGCCATTCGCGATGCGGTCCCCAACGATGTCTCCGGATTCTTGCTCTCGCACGAAGAGGTGCGATTGGTTTTACTCAATG
>CAJJMF010000246.1 GCA_905192805.1 uncultured Sutterella sp.
TATGCGCCTGAGGACCGAGTTTGCCAATCAATTGCACAAACCCTGCGCCCATCTTTGGCGTGCAAAGAATGGTCATAATGGCATCCTTGATGCCGGGGATCACGTTGGTCACACGTCCCTGAGGGGTGATGATGGCAAAGCTGTCACGCTTAACAATCGAGCGGTTGGACAATAAGTCCGATGGATAACCAGGCATAGTTTCTCCTTTGAGCAATACGGTTTTCAAGGTTCGTTCAACCAGCCCTATCATCCATTGGTGTGTATCGCCATCTCAGGACCAGTCGCTAGGGAACCGTTGCATCTATGGTAGAAACTCCCCTTCTAAAGTGCGTAGACCATCTGTGCCAACCTATTATCTTTTCGCGACAGGCTTTCAATCGTCTAATGATTTCCCCTTAGGGACAATCGTTATACTCTTTTTTCATCCTTTTTTATCAGTATTTATGTTATTTTTTTAGTGTTACCACCCTCATATCCAACACCTTAGAACGCTCTTACTATCCTCGTTTCCTAAGCTTCCCATGAAGCAAAATCAGAAATTCGCCACAACAAAGGCGATTTAGTCTATCCATTAATGTATAAGGGTTAACGTGAATATATATTGACTTTTACTCTTCAACGTATTATGTTTCATATTCCATTCTGTTTGCGGTCGTTGTGAGAGAAATATTGTGTTTAAAAATATGCTTTCACTTACTCTACAGAGAACATGCGCCCACGCAAGCCCAACAAGAGTTAGGAGTGAATATGCTTCTGGGAAAACCGCCATCAGCGACAGAGTTAAGAGGTAGCTTAATTGACCATTACCAAGACATTGATTTCTCGCTGTGGCAATATGTCCAAAAAAATGTCCAAGAAGACACAACTGCCCGCACGATTTCTTGGCTCAATGTGCCTCTGATTTTGCTGGACAAATTAAAATTCCTGCCCCCTCAGGGCCTCAAACACCTCTCCGAAACGACATCTTGTAGTTTTATTCCTCAAATCCAAGACGATGTGTTTCTGTCGCACTTTGGGCAGAGTGCTTCGGCGGACGTGGATCACTATTGCTTTAAATACGATTTTCTACATCAACGCTTTGCTGAAACCTACTGGTTATGGGCGTACCAAGTGGCTAATTCCGACGCCATGTTTTGCCATTCCGTCTTTCAGCTCTCCCACGAAATCATTGATGCCTTGTGTTGCTCGTCACATGTAGATGTGTTGCGATTCTGTAGTGAACAGTTGCAGCTCTGTCAGTTCAAGCTTGCCACCCCAATCGCGGAGTGTCTTACCCTCATCAATTACGCCCAAACCGATGCTTCCAACACGTTAGTCAAGCCGGTGCTCACTGCCTTACGCCTACGCAAAGCCAATCATCTTGTGGTCACACGTGATTAGCCTCACATTTTTTCAGAGGTCCCGATTGCCGATGTTTTCGTTACACCCTCTTTATCTACAGCTCGCCCGTTTAGTCGAACAAGAGCTGCTTTTAGGTATGACACCCGCCGTTATTCGGGAAAAGTTATGCGTCTCCGACCGCTTCATGGAATCCCAATGCCGCCGTTTAGCAGGGAGGCATCACCCCCTTGTGGCTAATCACCGGGAGAATCACGAGTACCGTGAGTATGCACGCCAACTTATTCAAGCAGGGATGACGGCCAGTCAGGTAGCCAACGTGTGCCCGATTTCGTTGCATATCTGTCGTCGCTATACGGTTGAGGTCAACCAAGAGACGATTCAGTATGGACGAGCCACGCGATCCCTCAATAATTTTTATAACGTGTTGACTACCACACTCGGTCGCATCATTGGGAGCTTGTTTGTTGCTGCCTATATGGGCATTACACAGCCGCACAATGAGCCCATCGCCATGGACAAGGTTCTCATCGCTAGCCAAAAAACACGCGCACTGGTGGATAAGGAAGGTCTACAAGCGCTCGGTGGATTTAACTCGGCCTCTACTGAGCTGGGATTTTTTTATTTACTCGCGCTGAAATTGCACGGCACGCTTCCTGTACCAAGCTTAGCCCCCCAGCGTTCCAAGCAACGGCGAGGCATTATGTTGCAGGCCTGTCAACAATGCAAACGATTCTATATCGTGCACTACTCAGCCAATACACCCAACATCCAAGGGTGTTGTTTTTGTGAGTTGTTCACTTCTCTCTTAAAAAGAGCACAGACAACGAACCGAACCATTCTCCCACACTGACACTAAGCTGAGCGACATGGGATCACACCGTGCCGCTCAGTATGTGCAATCACCGAGTACAGAACTACTTCGGTGAATTCATGGTATGGATAAAACCATAATCCCAAGGAATTGTAGCCATGAAGTTCACTTCTCGAGCCACTTTTTCATAGATCGGGAATGCGCGAGCAGTGGCAGCAGTTGTCAGCGCAAGTGCCATGTCTAGCGGATT
>CAJJMF010000247.1 GCA_905192805.1 uncultured Sutterella sp.
AAAAATAGCACGCATTTCAGGGGAGCCAAAGGCATCGCGATAGAGAATGCTGTCAAAGACAGTACTGGACATAAAGGTAACTCCAAAACAAGTCAAAGGGAATATCCGTGCAGCTCATCACAAGCACAACACGTGTCTAAGGAGCATTGTTGGAGGTGTGCAGGCGGTTGAGGAGAGGTGCTTGGCAATAGTTCTATCGTTATCGAACAAATTGGAATCCCCGACAGTGGGAATCTCCTGTCGGACAGCGAATTAACAATTTGTCCTATCAAGATAAAAAGAATGGCTGATGAGACAAATTGGTTAAGCACTTCGAAAGAAGGAAAAAAGACGTATCTCCTTAGGAGAGTTTAGGGAAAACCCTAGTACTATAGGGCGCGAATGGTGATCTCCCAAAGGCGTAGTAGTTGAGTAAATTACTCAGGTATTTTTGAGCGTTTTTACAATTTGTCATGGGTGTGGAATTGTTCTCATTTAAGGGAAAACGAGGCATTTTTAATACTAGGTAGTACTTAATAGGTACAACAAGGTGTAAAATTTCAATAAATGGGGTGATGGAAAAAACGGAATATCTTTGTAAACTGTCTGTGGGAATTTTAGAGGTCGAGGCTTCCCCGTTTGTTCGTTTTTCGTTAACGTCGACTGAGTGAACATACTGCCTCGGCATTCCTCCCCTTGATGGAGATTACATAATGAAACTCGAAACACAATATGAAGCGCTGCGACGCCGCGGTATTAGCCGCCGTAGCTTCCTTCAGTTCTGTTCCTTCACTGCAGCCAGCCTCGGTTTGGGCAGCGCCGGTGCGAAAGACATCGCCGATGCCATGGAGACCAAGCCTCGCACACCGGTTATCTGGTTGCACGGCCTTGAATGTACCTGCTGTACGGAATCCTTTATTCGTTCCTATCACCCTGTGGCTAAGGACCTCGTCCTTTCCATGATCTCGCTCGACTACGACGATACGATCATGGCCGCCGCTGGCGAACAGGCTGAAGAAGCCCTTAAGGAAACGATGGAAAAGTACAAGGGTAACTACATCCTTGCTGTTGAAGGTAACGTTCCTCTCCACGAAGACGGTATCAACTGCATTCCTGGCGGTGAACCGTTCTTGGAAAAGATCAAGCACGTTGCGAAAGACGCCAAGGCTGTGATTGCCTGGGGTTCTTGCGCTGCTTGGGGTTGCGTGCAGGCTGCTAAGCCCAATCCCACGAAGTCCGTGCCGATCACTGAAATCATCAAGGACAAGCCGATTGTGCTCGTTCCGGGTTGCCCCCCGATTCCGGACGTCATGTCTGGCGTTGTGACGTACATCCTCACGTATGACCGTCTGCCTCCGCTCGACCGTATGGGTCGTCCGAAGATGTTCTACGGCCAGCGTATTCACGACAAGTGCTATCGCCGCGCTCACTTTGACGCCGGTCAGTTCGTTGAAAAATTCGACGACGAAGGCGCCAAGCTTGGCTACTGCCTCTACAAGGTTGGTTGCAAGGGCCCGACGACCTACAACTCCTGCTCGGCTATGCGTTGGAACGAAGGTATTTCGTGGCCTGTGCAGTCCGGTCACGGCTGTATCGGTTGCTCCGAACCCAACTACTTTGACAAGGGTTCGTTCTACGAACATGAAACCACCATTCTGCCCCCGGGCTTTGGTGGTATTGAAGCCACGGCTGACAAGGTTGGCTTGGCTACGCTCGGTCTCGTTGGTGTCGCTGCCGCTGCGCACATCGCTATGTCTGCCGTCGCGCAGGCTCGTAGCAAGCAGACCAACAAGGACATCGGAGGAGATAAATAATGAACGAACGTGAACGTCAAATTGTTGTTGACCCGCTTACCCGAATCGAAGGTCACCTTCGTGTGCAAGCGGTGTTAGGCGATGATGGCAAGATTGCCGACGCCATGAGTACCGGCACAATGTGGCGCGGTCTCGAAGTTATTCTTAAGGGTCGTGATCCGCGTGACGCTTGGGCGTTCGTTGAACGTATTTGCGGTGTGTGTACGGGTGTGCACGCTTTGGCCGCTGTGCGTTCCGTGGAAGATGCTATCGGGATTAAGATCCCGACCAACGCCAACTACATGCGTAACATCATGGCGTTGACGCTCTACATCCACGACCATATTGTGCACTTCTACCAGTTGTCCGCCCTTGACTGGGTTGACGTGGTGAGCGCTTTGGATGCTGATCCTCGCGAAACGGCCGCTATTCAGGCCAAGATCGCCCCGAACCATCCGCTCGCTAGCGTGGGCTACTTCCGCGATGTGCAGAATCGCTTGAAGAAGTTCGTTGCTTCCGGCCAGTTGGGTATTTTCAACAAGGGTTATTGGGGTCACCCCGCCATGAAGTTGCCGCCCG
>CAJJMF010000248.1 GCA_905192805.1 uncultured Sutterella sp.
ATATTTACATTCTTTTTTGATGATCGATGGTAGCCATTTTGAGAAACTCAGATTAATCGACTGATTCGCAGGACACTCTCAATCCAATGTTCGGCGCCGGCACGAATCATCTTGGCAAAATACGCTAGCCATAGTTCCCAGTCCCCCATTTCATGCACGCAGCGAATGAGTTGGTAGTACGTTTCGCGGTGTTGCAAGATATAGACGCTCGGCATCAGCGTGGGGCGAGCGAGAATTTTATGGTCACGCAAGATGTGGGAAATGAGCATACGCCCGACGATTCCGTTGCCTTCTTCAAAGGGCAAAATCGTCGCGAATTGCACGTGAGCAAGCCCCGCGCGGGCCAACGTGAACATCGGTTGCGGATGGCTCACCAGGAAGCGTTCAAACTCAATGAGCGTTTCGAGCATGGCCTCGATGGGCACGGGTACGTAGATCGCATGCTGCGGCCGGGCATCCCCTACCCAATTCTGGACGTTACGAAATTCACCGGGACGCCCCCGCATGTGTTTGACCGATTTAAAGAGCTGAAAATGCAACGAACGAATGAAGCGTAACGAGAGGGGTAACCCTTCTTCGAGGCGATCCCAACCGTGGCGCATCGCCTCACAGGCGAGCAGAACCCGCGAAACCCCCTCTTTCGGGGTTTCTCCGACGAGCCCGAGCTCATGCAAAAACACATCACGTAAACTCACCTGAGCGCCTTCAAGCACACACGAGGCGAGCGCTTCCTTCTTTTCCAAATGGGCTTGAAGGCGTTGCGCCATCGGGACGAGCGCATACGTGCTTTCTAAACGACCGAGTGCCAGCATGGCTTCTTCAAAAAGCAATGTCAAGGCTGCCGTCCAGTCGATACCCGGCGTAGGTGGCAGTGCTAGAGGGATGAACGATTGCACCCGTTGGTCACCTACCGTGATGGGTAGGAAATGACCCGTTGAACTTCGTTTCATGGTGAGGTCGTGCGTACATGGTTGATCGGAGTGCCTGATTGTAGCGGTTTTAGGGAGGGGATTTTGGCCTGACAACGAAAAAAAAGCGGGATAAAAAATACATAGATAAAAATTGAAATCGTATTATCCTTACTGCCACAGTCATTTAATAACTTTCTATAGAAATAACCTACCAAATATTTAGACTAAAGCTAATGTCATGAATCCTAGTTGTGCACGGAGTAATGCCGATTTCACAATGGTTGAACTCTCTTGTGCACGAATGAAAGCCCTCGAATCGAGGGCCTTCATAAGATCTATTGAATACGGTTCTTTTTCGGGGCGCCTTGGGGTATCGGTTGAAAACTAAGGACTTTTACATAGTCAACTTGCGGTATCTCAGAAAGCGTTCACTTTGTGGGACGCGTGCCGACTTTCCCCTCTTACCAGAGGCGATTGCGTAGCAATTCCTCTTCGGTCAAAGGGAGTGCATACCACTGTTGCAGGTGGCGAATGCTCTCAAGGAGCGGTCGCCTCGCGAGCGTGGTCAAGACGAGTTTATAGTCCTGTAGCATGCGCTCGCAGGCCCGGTTAATTTGGGTATTGAGCCAGTCAAAGTGCGTTAACAATACGTCACGACGGTGTTCGCCATGCTCCAGGACATCAATCACGTTCTCAAACGCCCCTTTGATACTTTCGCAAAAGGTAAAGGGGTAATATTCGCGCAGGTTGCCTAAAAGGTGGTGTTGGGGATCGAACGCCTTTTTGGGACCGAGTAACGGCTGGTAGGTGCTCACCCATTGCTCTTCTTTATCGAGCCGAGAGGCATCCCGCACCTCATCGAGCATCAGCGTGGCCTCATCGCTCGGGAACGCTTTGGCACGTCGCTCGGCAAAGTGCAACGCTTGCTCGCTTTCGCCTAAGTCCATCAACACGGTCACCATGGCGGTGAGCCAACTTTCGTTCTGATCGGATTTGACCGACGCTCGGACCAAATACTCCAAGGCTTGTGTTAATTGACGCTCAAACATCCGGTCGTGTGACTTAGTGGTCTGTGCCCAGACGTGAGTGGCCATCGCGAGGCGCGTTAAGAGTGCATCGCTAAGGAGTGACGGAGGAAGCCGACGAACGATATCGAGAAAGAGCGAGGCCGTTTCGGAGGTGCTCGGATCGATGTCTTCTAAGAGTTCAATCATGCTGCCGTACCGATTCGGCGCGATGAGATTGAGCCATAGGCTTACGTGCCAGAGCGCTTCTTTCTCCTCCCCACGGACATGCTGCGCCCAGGCGAGTCGCTCATGCCAATGCCGGTCACTCATCCCGTCCGGGGCGAGGTCCTCCAGTAGCGAGAGCGCTGAGTCGAGTTTATCGGTATTGACTTCGGTATTTAAGCCTAAGTCGCCGATGATGGCTTGATGA
>CAJJMF010000249.1 GCA_905192805.1 uncultured Sutterella sp.
ACCCGCGACCCTCGGCGTGACAGGCCGATACTCTAACCAACTGAGCTACCACTCCAGTCCCACAGTGTTAACTGAGAAACGAAATTATACCGAACTTTTTTTGCTTGTCAAGAGGGGTTTTCAACGCCACTTAACATTTTTTGGTGGGTGCTGAGAGTCTCGAACTCCCGACCTACGCCGTGTAAAGGCGCCGCTCTACCAACTGAGCTAAGCACCCGCTCGTCAATTTCGTTAGTAGAAGATCAATTCTACAGGAAAGTTTGCGTTTTAGCTCTCCCCTATATGCGTGATCACTTCTCCTAACAATAAGACACTGCCAAAGTCCCCTTCAGCAGTGTCTCGAATCACAACCGAGTCGGCACGGAGATTAACTCACCGCTTCGACCGAAGACTTTGTGCGGGTTGTCTTCTTGGGAGGCACCATCACCTCTTCTTTTTTCGCACGCGTCTTCTTGGCAGGCTTCAACGGTTCGGGTTGTTTCACCAACGCTTCCTTGATCACATCATCAATCGTCTTCACCGGAACAATACGCAATGCGTCTTTTGCGCTCTGCGGCAATTCTTCCAAATCACGGACATTGGTTTCAGGGATCAAGACGGTCGTGCAACCTGCACGCACCGCAGCCAAGAGTTTTTCTTTCAACCCACCGATCTGGAGCACTTCGCCATGAAGGTTAATTTCCCCCGTCATCGCGATATCGGACTTCACCGCAATACCCGTCATCGCCGAAATAATGGCGGTCGTCGTGGCAGCCCCTGCCGACGGACCATCTTTAGGGGTAGCTCCGTCCGGGAAATGCACGTGCAAGTCGGTAGCGTAGAAGCGATCATTTTCAAGACCCCATTCCGTTGCACGCGAACGCACCACGGAGCGAGCCGCTTCGACACTTTCCTTCATCACATCGCCCAAACTACCGGTACGTTGAATGGTCCCCTTGCCTGGGAACACCTGCGCTTCAATCTGAAGTAAGTCACCCCCCACTTCCGTCCAGGCCAAGCCGTTGACGACCCCGACACGCGGTTCTTTCTTGGCGAATTCAATCGTGAACTTTTCCGGTCCCAAGAATTCGTGCAAGTTTTCACGCGTGACCACAAAGGCCTTCGCTTTGGCTTTAGTCGCTTTAGAGGACTTGCTCGCCGGCGCCTTATCGGACTTCAGCACGAGCTTACGTAAAATCTTCCCGATCGAGCGTTCCAAGCCACGTACCCCAGCTTCGCGCGTGTAGTAGCGGATGATCCCGAGAATGGCTTCATCGGTCAAATTCACTTCGGATTCGTTTAACCCCGTGGCACGCAATTGTTTGGGTAGCAAATGCTTACGCGCAATATGGAGTTTTTCCTCTTCGGTATACCCCGAGAGCGAAATCACTTCCATACGATCCAACAAGGGTCCAGGGATGTTGTAACTGTTGGAGGTGGCCACAAACATCACTTCCGACAAGTCGTACGTTGCTTCCACATAGTGGTCTTGGAACGTGGAGTTCTGTTCCGGATCCAACACTTCCAATAACGCACTGGCCGGATCGCCACGGTAATCCATCCCCATCTTGTCGATTTCGTCCAACAAGAAGAGCGGATTCTTCACGCCCGCACGGATCATCCCCTTGATGATTTGTCCTGGCATGGAGCCCACATAGGTACGGCGATGACCGCGAATTTCGCTTTCATCATGCACGCCCCCTAAGGCTACACGCACATACTGACGCCCAGTGGCACGGGCAATCGATTCCCCTAAGGAGGTTTTACCAACCCCTGGCGCACCAACCAAGCACAAAATGGGCGCTTTCATCTTGCCCACACGCTTTTGAACAGCCAAGTATTCGAGAATGCGTTCTTTGACCTTTTCGAGCCCCGAATGGTCTTCATCGAGAATCGCCGCCGCCTTCTTCAAATCTTTTGAAATGCGACTCTTCTTAGACCAAGGAATGTCGAGCATCGTGTCCAAGTAGCTACGCACCACGGTCGCTTCGGAACTCATCGGCGGCATCTGCTTCAAACGCTTAAGCTCTTGACGAAGCATGCTTTCCACTTTTTCAGGGAGTTTCGCATCCAAAATACGACGTTCGAGCTGATCAAACTCGCTCGCTTCGCCGTTTTCATCTTCGCCGAGCTCCTTACGAATTGCCTTCATCTGCTCGTTGAGGTAGTACTCGCGTTGGTTCTTTTCCATCTGGCGCTTCACACGCGAATCGATGCGCTGTTGCAAGTCGCGCCACTGCACTTCACGCTCTAAAAAGACCGTCAGCATGGGCTGAACAGTTATTCCGGCAATTCTACCAACTAATGAATTCAGGAAATTAG
>CAJJMF010000250.1 GCA_905192805.1 uncultured Sutterella sp.
AAATAAATCAATTAATTAATAAATTAATAAATCAAAAAGTCAATAAAAGCATAGAAAACCTCTCATGCCGCCCCATGTTGGAAATCATCGAGATTCCTCACTCTGTCAAAAGACCCGTGTCATGGCCGTGAAGGCTGGCTCGCTGTCGGATGGTCGCTCTCAGTCAAAGACAGAGCGGAAGACTCTCGTCCGTGAGGCTTCAAGGAGGCGGGGGAGCGGGGCGAGTCAAAGTCAAAAGTGTCGAGAAAAAAAGTGCCTTCCCGACTCCGCTTTCTGGAGATCGGAAAGGCACAAACGACGGTTATTGGGGGCGACACTTCCGGGGTTTAAAACCCGGCCTCAATAGGGTCGTCGCGATCCTGGTTTAGACCCAGGGAGTTTCTTTGGCAGCGGCGGCGCCAGCGATACGACCGTTCACTAAACAGTCCAGTGTGGCGCACGAACCTAAACGCACGGCCCCGTGCACGCCGCCCGTGCTTTCGCCCGCGGCAAAGAGCCCGGGGATGGGTTTGTCGGTTTTCACATCAATCGCGTGCCCGTCTAAGCCCGTTTCAATCCCGCCCATCGTGTGGTGCACCTTGGGGCTCATGATCGAGACGTACCAGGGACCCTCGGCTTCGTTCAAAGGACGCGCCTTCGGGTAGAAGTAACGACCCACTCGGTCGAGCGCCTTACCCGTGGCGTCGGGTTTGGCGTTGGCTAAGTCGTCGTTGTAGTCCTTTAAGGTCTGGCGTAGCGTGGCGAGCGGAATGTGGTAGGTTTGGGCGACGGCCTCAAGCGTGTCAAATTTGTGCACGACGTTACGTTCGAGCATCTTCTCTAAGAGCCCCGGGCGCGTCACCTTAATCGTCATATCCACCGCCCATTGCGGCGCGAGTGCGATACAGCGCTGATCTTTGTTCCCAGCGTCAATGATGGCGTCGGCACGCACTTTACGGTTGGCAAGTTCGTTAATGAAGCGCTTCCCCGTTGTGCAATTCACCCACACGCCTAAGCAGGCAGCGGTCGCTTGGGCAAAAAAGAGGGCAATGCCCATGCCTTTTTCTTCGGGCGACGTCCACGGACCGCATTGAATCCAGTCGGACTGAATGAGGTTGCAGCCAATGCGGCTCGATTCACGCCAGAGTTCCGAGGTGGCGCCTGGCTGGTTGGTTGTATCAAAGCGAGCGGTTAATTTCGGATCAAATTTGAGTCGATAGGTCACATCCGCGCCAAACCCGCCGTGGCAGAGCACCACCGCGCGACGCGCACGAATGTAGCGAGGTTTCCCCGTGGGCGCCTTCGGGAAACTGTAGTTGGGATAGACTTTGAGTCCTTTCACGCGGCCATCCGCATCGCGAATGATTTCGTCCACGTAGGTGCGAAGGCGCACTTCAACGCCCAACTTCTTGGCGTAGTCGAGCTGCTTCATCACGATCCCCGAGCCCGAACCATTCTTAATTACCGCACAGCGTGGCACGGAGTGCCCACCTTCGGCGGAGACACGCTCTTCGATGTATTCCACGCCCAGCTTTTCCACGGTCCACTGCCAGGTGTCGTAGGCACGCTCGGCCATGAGTTTGACTTTTTCGGGGTTGTTGAGCCCGCCACCTTCGCGAATGATGTCTTCGGCTAAGAGTGCGGGCGAATCGGTAATGCCCATTTTCTTTTGCATGGGTGTGCCGGGAATCCCAACGATGCCCCCATTGATGATGGAGTTGCCTCCTGGGGTGCGCATTTTTTCCACGACGAGCACTTTGGCGCCGTCCTCCGCAGCTTGGCACGCCGCCGCGAGCCCCGCAAAGCCTGAGCCCACGACCAGCACGTCGACCGTTTCATCCCACTGTTGGGGCATCGGGTCAATGGCTTTGGCGTTGGCCGTGGCGGTGAGTAGGGAGGTCCCCGCGAGGGCGGAGCCCGCAATCAGGTGTCGGCGGGTAAGGTGTGTCATAAGGTTCTCCTTGATGTAGGTTAGGATGACCCGCTGGCGATCCACGTGATGAGACGCGTTCGGAGACTCGCTTCGCATTCGGTCAATGCCGATCAAATCTTGGGTCCATGCGAAGCGGTTAGCGTATGAGTTTCGTGGACCTTCAAACAACGGGTCACTCCTAAGCCTAGACCGCGTCATCGATTTCGCCAAGAGCAAAAGTGAAATTTAATCTTGTTAATTTTGCAAGATTTGGTTCGGGTATGAATTGATGGCTTAACTTTCTCTGTGCAAGTAGGAAAGAGCGACGCTTGAGGAAAAACCCTAGACGTTTTTAGGGGGGGCACATTTTGCGGTGCTTGTCAAGGGTTAAATTATAAATAAAAAAAATT
>CAJJMF010000251.1 GCA_905192805.1 uncultured Sutterella sp.
GTTGCCTGCGATGCCCATCCCGACTTCCCGTCGACCCGCATCGCGAGCCGTGTGGCCCGTGAACGCGGTCTTCCTCTCTATCCGATCTACCACCATGCGGCCCATATTGGGGTCGTGATGGCGGAAAACTCCCGCACCGAACCCACCTTTGGGTTGGCACTCGACGGTGTGGGCTTAGGGCCCAACGGTGGCATTTGGGGAGGTGAAGCGCTCTTGGTGGATGCACAAGGGTTTTATCGCGTGGGGCATGTGCAAGAATTGCCCTTGCCGGGCGGTGACAAAGCGGCGCAAGAGCCGTGGCGTATGGGGGCTGCCCTACTCGCCTTGATTGGCGACGAGCAGGCCATTAAGTCGCGCTACAGTGCAATGCCGGGCAGCGCCATGATGCCTAAACTCTTAGCCAACCCGAACCTCTCGCCCCTCACCAGCTCGCTCGGGCGTTGGTTTGATGGCATTGCCTCCCTCTTAGGGCTCTGCCACGTGCAACACGATGAAGCCACGGCCGCGATGCTCCTTGAGGCCGCGTCTTACCGTGCCCGTCAAAATGGCTCGCGCCTCACTGCGAGTTTAACCAATACCTGGCGTATCACCGATCGTGGCGTTTTGGACTTAACCGAACTCGCCCGCTACGTGATTCGCCATAGTGGCACCAGTGATCGAGACGTTGATGCGCTCGCCTACCAGTTTGAAAGCACTTTAGGCTACGCACTCTTGCAGTGGACGCTCAACCTACGCCAACGCTTGGTTGACGGCGGTCATTTAGCCAACGACAACCGACTCGTGGCCCTCACCGGGGGTTGTATGGTCAACCGTACACTCTATCTGACGCTCATGAAGGGGCTCAAAGAAGCCGGTTTGACGCCCTACGTTCCCAAGAGCTGCCCAGCGGGCGACGGTGGTCTGGCCTTAGGTGAGGCTTGGCTCGCTCGACTCGCCTACGACAGGAAAGTTTCAGAACATGTATTTAAAGGGCAACTTTTTTAGACTACAATAGACGCGTCTTTACGCTGAACAAAACTGACGACGCCGTTAGGGGAGTCGCCACAATGAGGCCAATCGCCTCGTTGTTGAACGCCTCCCTTGCGGCCCCCGAATGAACGATTTTCGTTGTGGTGAGCGTTTCCCCACGCCTAACAAAAAGCGCGTACACTCCCCTCAACACTCTGGATCCAATGGGAGATAACCATTATGTGTTTAGCCATTCCTGGGCAAATTACCCAAGTCTCAACCAATGATATGGCCATTTGCAATATCGGCGGGATTGAAAAAGAAGTCAACGTGGCCTTAATCGAAGCCCCCAGTGCCGGCGATTGGGTGATTGTGCATGTGGGCTTTGCGCTCAATCGCATTGACGAAGACGAAGCACAACGCACGATCGAAGCACTCAAAGCCACGGGCGAATACAAGCCCGAAGAATGCTAAGGAGTCCCACGCATGCAGTACGTTACCGAATACCGCCAAGGGGAAGATGCTAAGCGCATTGCTAAACAAATCGCCGCTGAAGTGCGCCCCGATCGCCAGTATCGCTTTATGGAATTCTGCGGGGGGCACACCCATGTGCTCTCGCGTTGGGGCTTGATGGACTTATTGCCCAAAAACTTGCGTATGATCCATGGCCCGGGTTGCCCAGTCTGTGTGCTTCCCATTGGGCGTATCGACATGGCGATGAAACTCGCCCGTGACGAAGGCGTGATTTTGTGCACCTACGCCGACACGATGCGCGTACCGGCGGGTCATGGGATGTCGCTCTTTAAGGCCAAAGCCGATGGTGCGGATATCCGTATGATCTACTCGCCGATGGATGCGATCAAATTCGCCCGAGAAAACCCGGACCGTCAAGTCGTGTTCTTTGCCATTGGCTTTGAAACCACGACGCCTCCGACGGCCGTGGCCCTCCAGATTGCCAAGCGTGAAGGGCTCAAAAACTTCAGCGTTTTCTGCAACCATGTGCTCACGCCCGCCGCAATGAACCATATTCTCGAGAGCGCCAAGGTGCGCAGTAATGCGCCCGTACTCGATGGGTTAGTGGGTCCAGCACACGTCTCCTGTGTGATTGGCTCGGACGCGTACGCGCCCTTTGCCACCGAATGGAAGATGCCGGTGGTGATTGCGGGCTTTGAACCCTTGGATATGTTGATGGCGATTTTGATGCTGGTGCGTCAAGTGAACGAATCGCGTCACGAAGTGGAAAACGAATTCACCCGTGCCGTTACTAAAACGGGGAACCTCGTG
>CAJJMF010000252.1 GCA_905192805.1 uncultured Sutterella sp.
GGTACAAGACCCGCAACAATCCCCCGCAGGGAATTACGATTCCGGCCAATTATGGTGCTTCTTGAAAGCAACGCTAACTTGAGCTAAACAAAGAAAAGAAATGGTGGGCCCACTGGGACTTGAACCCAGGATCGCCAGATTATGAGTCCGGTGCCTTAACCAACTTGGCTATAGGCCCACACAATGTTGTATTGTACAAACTTTTGCTCTTCGCTAGGGCGAGGAGACATAGACGTTTGAACACAGGATACTCCGCAAGACGCAGAGACTCCTCGTGAGGAAATCACTTGGAAACGAGCTCATGTCCTAAAGCCCTGGACATTAGGAGAAAGCTATTCTACACAGTTTTTTCGAAATTTGCTCTTTGGATTTCGGTGGGCACTAGAACAAAAGAACCCGGCAAGCGGGTTCCTTTGTTCGTTTGTCAGGAAATGTGTATTACGGATTGTCACTTAAGAAATCACGTAAACGCTCCTGAAAGTCAGGCTGGCGCAATTTACGCACGGCAGCAGACTCAATCTGGCGCACACGTTCACGCGTCAACCCTAAGGCGTGGCCCACTTCTTCCAAGGTGTGATCCTTGTTGGTACCAATCCCGTAACGTAAGCGTAGAACCTGCGCTTCACGCGGAGCCAATTCATCCAACGATTTTTTCACGCATTCCACCATGGACTGGTCTTGGAAGGCGATACTCGGATCGTCCGACTCATCACCACGCACGAAGTCGAGTTTGGTCGCATCTTCATCGTCACCAATCGGTGCGTCAATACTTTCCACCCCACGCATCGCCTGGGTCAGGAGTTGCACCTTTGCCAACGGGAGTTCGGACATATCGGCCAACTCTTGTTCCGTCGGTTGACGACCATGCTGCTGCAAGAACTGCTGCTTTTGACGACGCAACTTATTGTAGGACTCCGTCATATGCACCGGAATGCGGATCGTGTTACCGAAATCGGCCACCGCACGCGTCACGGACTGACGAACCCACCACGTGGCATAGGTCGAGAACTTATACCCACGACGGTATTCAAACTTGTCCACGGCTTTCATCAAACCGATGTTACCTTCTTGAATCAAGTCCGTCATGGCTAAACCACGGTTCACGTAGCCCTTCGCAATCGAAATCACCAAACGCAGATTTGCTTCAATCATGCGCGCTTTCGCTTGCATCAGGTTCGTTTGAGCCAGCTTTAATAAGCGAGTCAGCTCACGCATACGCTTCACCGGCATTAACGCCTGAGCTTCGAGCTTGCGTAACGTTGCCTGCTCTTCCTGCAGAACACCGAGGTTACGTTCCATCGCCTCGCTCCAGGATTTGCCACGGGCGATCTGCGATTCAAAGTACCCTTCCAAAACCGGATCGTCATCGTTAATCATGGTAAGGGCTTCGGCCGTTGGCACACCACATTGGTTCACCAACACGGTACGAATACGCTTGAGGCTCGCGGTCACCTGATCCATGATATCGGTCACACTGGTGGTGATTTGATTCACCACTTTCACAGAAAAACGGGTAGCCCCCAAGATTTCCGTCAGTTTGGTGCATGCCCCTTCATACTGGGCCACTTTCTTCGGATCACGATAGGTGTTCTGGATCGTTTCGAGTTCCGCGTCGACGTCCTTAAACATCGTCAAGACGCGTTCACGCATCTCTTCGAGCTGTTCTAAGGTCATGGCTGCAGCCCCGATATCGGTCGTATCAGCGTTGATATCGTCTTCGCTATCGTCGTCGGTCACCTCTTCGGTCAATTCCGTCAAATTGTCCGTAAACCCGTCAACCAGGGTATCCACCGGGATTTCCTTGTTTTCGAGGGTCTTGGCAATTTTATTGAGCTCAACAACGGCCATCGGATACTGCACCAGCGTTGAAACCAACTTGCCCGTGAACATTTCGATGGACTTGGCGACTTCAATTTCGCCCGCACGCGTTAACAGTTTATGCGAACCTACCCCACGCAAATAGGAGCGTAAGGGGTCCTTCGAAAGCCCTGCCGATTCTTCGGGGGTAAGCAACGCAGCCGCATCATCTTCATCGATTTCTTCATCGTCACCGCCCATGCTACCTGCCAAAAGCAAGTCTTCTTCAT
>CAJJMF010000253.1 GCA_905192805.1 uncultured Sutterella sp.
CGGTGCTAACTTCGCAGATCTGGCTAAGAAATACGGTCAGACGGGTGAGACTAACCTATATTCTCGCTACCCCTATTACTCGCAGCGATTTCCATTGGAGTCCAAGCCAAGGAAACATCCCTTGAAGGAGAAAAATTTTATGAAATCCGTGCTCATTGTTTACGATAGCCGTTATGGTCATACGGCTCGTATCGCCCGTCGCGTCTGGGAAACGATCATTGCTGAAGGGCATCAAGCCGAGCTGATGAACGTCATCGAAGCAGACCGTGAAGGGGTGGAGTGGAACAAGTATGACACCGTCGTAGCAGGAGCTCCGGTGCTTTACGGTAAGTTCCGCCGTGACTTCGTTGGCTTTGTGAACAAATGGAAATCGGTGCTCGATGCGAAGGCCACCAGCTTTTTCTGCGTGTCTGTGGTAGCACGTACGCCCGCTAAAGCAACGCCCGAAGGCAATGTGTATTGCCGCAAATTCCTCGAAAACAACCCCTGGCATCCCAAGGATGTGAAGTGCTTTGCGGGTAAAGTGGATTATCCGAACTGGGGTTGGCTCGACACCAAACTGATTCAAATGATTATGAAAATGACCAAGGGCCCCACGGAGCCGACCGCGGTCATCGACTATACCGATTGGCAAGCGGTGGAAGAGTATGCTCGCCACGTGCTTACGCTCGAAGCCTAATGTACTGATCACTGGGGGACGAGTCGCGACAAGACCCTTGAGTTGCGACTCCACCCAGAATAAATACAATTAGTAACATTTTGTATCAGGCTAAAACAAACTGAGTTTTTAGCCTGATTTTTTTATCACTCGACCAATTAGACTATCGTCATCGGACAGAGCACCTGTCCCCACTGGATTGTTTTACTTTTTTTCCTTCACTATGTCAGATTATCCTTGGTTTGCATCCTACCCTGAGGGGATCCCCCATAACATTAACCCTGATCGTTTTCCGAGCCTGCCTGGCATGCTCGACGAAACCGCTCAACGTTTTCCCAATCACGTGGGCTACAGCAATATGGGGGTTGGGCTTAGCTATTCCAAGACGGTCGAACTATCGAAATCACTTGCCGCCTATCTCCAACATCTCGAAGGGATGAAGCCTGGGGATCGCGTGGCATTGATGATGCCCAATTTGCTTCAGTACATCGTGGCGGTGTTTGCCTGCTTGCGTGCTGGATTTGTGGTGGTGAATATCAACCCGCTCTACACTTCCCGTGAAGTACATGAAACGCTTCAGGACTCGGGGGCTAAAGCCATCATTATTATTGAGAACTTTGCCAAAACGCTTCAAAGCGCCCTTCGTGATACGCAATGCCAGCATATTGTGCTCACAGGGGTCGGAGATTTATTCCCCTTCTTCAAGCGTACGCTCGTTAACTTCGCTATTCGTTATGTGAAAAAGATGGTTCCGTCCTATAACTTACCGCAGGCGGTGCGTTTTAACGATGCTATTAAAGAAGGGCGCCAACTAGGCTTCCGCCCTCATGCCATCCAATCGACGGACACTGCCTTTTTGCAGTACACCGGAGGTACCACGGGCGTTTCTAAGGGTGCCATTCTGACCCATCGCAATATTCTTGCCAATATGGAGCAGGTGGGAACCTGGTTATCCAGCACCTTTAAAGAGGGCGAAGAAACAGCATTAATTGCCTTGCCCCTCTACCACATTTTCTCTCTGACGGCCACCCTTTGCTTTAGTGCCTGGGGAGCCACCATGGTTCTTATTACAAACCCGCGCGACATCAATGGGCTTGCGAAAGAATGCATCAAGTGGAACTTTTCCATCATGATTGGGGTTAATACCCTCTTCTCCGCGATGCTCAACAATGAGCTCTTTTGCTCGCACAAATTCACTCGCTTGAAGATGACCGCTGGCGGGGGTACGCAGGTTCAACGTGTGATCGCCGAACGTTGGGTTAAACAAACTGGCTGCAACATTCTGGAGGCCTATGGGTTAACGGAATGCTCACCTGGGGTGTGTGGCAACATCCCCAATATGCCTTGGGATGGTTCTGTCGGTGTTCCTCTACCGTCCACGGTGGTGAGTATCCGCGGTGACAATTTTGCCGATTTAGGTTGCTGTCC
>CAJJMF010000254.1 GCA_905192805.1 uncultured Sutterella sp.
CTAAGCCAAATTAGAAAAAACTAACTTGGAGGTTTTACACTATGGCAAATGTTACCCACGCTCACCAACTCCATTATGGGACCAGCGAGTTCTGCCGCGCAATCCCTGGGGAACAGCCTAGCGATGGGGAATGTGAACGCCGGGAATACGAGTTTAGGGAACGCTACGCTCAATAACGACAATCGCAATAAAACGGATCAGAGCAGTTACTTTGCGGGACCCACGACGCACACGACGAGTAACGCGTATGGGAATGCGGTGTTTGACACGTCAACAGCGCAGAGTGCGAGTGGGTCGGGCGTCACGCAAAGCGCAACGGCGGGGGGATCGGCCTCTGGAGGAGCGTCGTACCAGGCGGGTTCGAGTGCGACCGTCACCTCCATGAATGTACGGCAGTCGGACGTGGGGGTGAGTTTGGCCACCGGGGCGAGTCGCTCGTTTGGCTACAGCGACAATTGGAATAGTTCTTTGGCCACGAGTGTCACCACGTCGACGGGCTCCATGTCCACCGCGGGGATCAATCAACAGTACGAAACGGGCACAAGCGTCAACAATGCGGAACGCAGTGCACAGGCCATGAGTTCGCAAACGACCACGAGTGCAGCGACCCAAACCTCCGTTAGCAATCAGATGTCCACCTCGCAAGGTGCTGGTATGCGGTCGGAAGGGGTGGCGACGGATCAGTTGTCGTCACAAGGCAGTGTTGGCATGAATGCTATGTATAGAAGCGTCACAGGAGATAATGACTCCCCTGTCTCGACTGGTAACAATGGCGCAAATACCATTCAATTGCCCAATGTCCCTGCTCTTGGCGGTTTGGGAAACAACTTGATATCAAATCCGTCAACACCTGGAGTTGGTAAAACTAATAACCCACTATCGATTGGGGATCAAAGTAACGATAAGGTTGCAGGCGGTGCAGTGAACATGAAGATAGGAACCAGCATCTCAGGGGCTCAGACAGAGTCGGCTGGAACTTACACAGATGATCGGTCAACAACTTCATCCGATCAAAGTCAGCGCTTACTTGACCAACAAAGCAACGACAAAAGGGAATCGAAAGAAGCCAGCTCGCAAAAAGCTTCTTCTGAAAATAGTTCCAATGCGACTGCTTCGGCAGAACAGTATCAAAGTGGCTTACGAGTCGATCAGGCAGAAACAGGAATGCGGACACATGGTGATAACACTAGTACGCAGGATAATGAAATGGTCTCAATCAATAACAGCCCAGTCACTATGCAGATGGCAATGCAATTGGCAAACGGTAGCGTGACTGACGCCCTGAGAGCATTCAATCAAGGTCAAGCACCACGCAAGGCTCTTTCGAACCAAATGCGGGAAGGCTTTATGCTTCCTGACTCTCTAGGAAATCGAGGGGTTCCTGAGCAACAAGCACTCGCTCAGAAAGCCCAGCCAATCAAGGAAAAAATTCAAAACATTAGCACTGCTCAAAATCACAAAGCCACACAAATGGAGCAGGTCCACGCAGTGAACGTCGATCCTAATGTTGGAAATAAACCTTTACCAGAAATACATCAACCCGAAAACTTAGCTTTGAGTATTGGAGCCAATAAAGCGGCAAGCGCTTTATTTACTACCAATCAAACTGGAATGCAGTCTGTCTTAGGTCGTAGTCTGGGTTTCGGTCTTGGTTATAAGTCGCCTCAAGAAATAAGTCAGTCTTTATTAAAAAGAGCGGAAAATGACCCGGCTTTGAAGAATTATCTGACAAGTTTGGGAAACAATTCTCATCAAAGCAATTCCGAAATTATTAAAAACTTAGAAAATGCGAAATAGCCTAACACCAAAAAGAAAAATTATTGGAAAGGAATCCCAACCCAGTCCACGGGTGGATGCGACGTTTTCTAATAACTACAACCTCACCCTTTTTGAAGTAATAGGGGGTAGCCCACCATGTCGGTCTTTCAGCCATCCAAGTTTCAAAAGCCTTTTGTCCAAAATCTGGCCTTAATCTTTTTGAAAATAAGAACGTAAAACATTTAACCACATTGATTAATAAGAAACGAAAAATCTCGGATGAAGTCTGGGTATAACGCCCAGACTTCAATTTAAAGC
>CAJJMF010000255.1 GCA_905192805.1 uncultured Sutterella sp.
AATAAAATATTTTGTATTCCACTCTTAGACAAGCATTTTCAAATAAATGCATGTGCCTAGACAGGGCTATCTCTACAGCGGCACCGTCATGAACTCCCTGTGGCAGAAGCGATGTAATAGATTTTCTTTAACTTATTATCCTTAATTTACGTTATAGGTAGGTCTAAAGAGGTATTTTTATATAGCCTAATAAACCATAATGGACTAGCTATATTGGTAAATATCTGTAAAATGAGCTAGTTCCGTCGGGGGTCTCTATAGGAAGCATACACCTTCGCTCTAGACCTGCCCCCGTTAACTTTCAGCATAGAGTCAGATTCCAAGCATGACCCCCATGTTCTGCTCGTGTTGAGTATGGAGAAGCTATTACATGTCTAAAGATACTATTACTGTACGTACCTTTTCACCTGGCGCCAACGCCTATGGTGAAAACGGTCCGAGTTACGAAGGGAACCTTCGCAAAGGGGAACTTCGTGGCATCATCCGCATTCGAAAAGAAAGCTGCGTTGGGTGCGATACTTGCCGCAAATTTTGTCCTACGGATGCGATCGAAGGTGGCATTGGCGCCAAGCACAAGATCAACGACAACGCGTGCGTCTACTGCGGTCAATGCTTAATTTCTTGCCCCTTTGATGCGATTGAGCAGATGAGTTTTGTCGATGAGGTAGAACGTCGTCTCGATGATCGCACCCACATTTGTGTGGCCATGCCCTCTCCCGCTGTGCGTGTTGCACTGTGTGAAGAATTTGGTGGCAAACCCGGTGACTTAAACACCAATCAAATGGTAAATGCACTAGAAGCTATTGGGTTTGTAACCTACGATTGCAATAACGCTGCAGACCAAACAATTCTGGAAGAAGGAACAGAGTTTACAAAGAAAGTTCAATATTGGCTCTTAGGACACCGTGGCCCTGAAGTCGATGAAATGGCCGAACACCCGTTCCCTCATTTCACGTCGTGCTGCCCGGCCTGGGTGAAAAACGCTGAAACCTACCATGCCGATATGTTGCCCCACCTCTCGACAGCCAAATCCCCCTTACAGATGGGGGGTACCTTAGCCAAGACGTGGGCTGCGAAACATATTTTCAATTGTGATCCTCGCAAACTCTACGTCGTTTCAGTGACTCCGTGTACGGCCAAAATCTTCGAAGCGGCTCGTCCTGAAATGAACACTGGCTGGCGTTGGGCTCAAGCCAAACAAATCATTCCGAAGAACACCCCCTCCTACCAAGATATTGATGCCTCTTTGACGGCACGTGACTTGGCCGAACTGTTACGCCGGAAAAACATTAACCCGCTGTATATGCCCAAAACACGTGAACGCGGTGCTTTGGAAGTGTATACCGGTGCTGGTACGATTTTTGGTGTCTCCGGTGGCGTGATGGAAGCTGCCCTACGTACCGCTTACTTCGCTCTTTCGGGTGAAGATTTGAAAAATGCGGATATCCAAGTTGTCCGTGGTCTCAACAATGCCATTGTTGAAGCCACCATCCCGGTCCCCGTACGTGCCTTAGGCGGTAAAACCGTGGACATTCGCGTTTGCGTAGTCAATGGTGCCAATCAAGGACTCAAAGAAGTACTCAACCGCGTCCGCGTAGATAAAAACCGCTATCACTTTATTGAAGTGATGAATTGCCCGGGTGGCTGTGTCAATGGGGGTGGTCAACCTGTCCAGAAGACCGGTACCTCTTGGCTTGCCCCAACACTTCCTGTGCCTTTACGCGCCTAATCTAAAGGAGCTTATTCATGTTATCGGAAAATTATGATTATGCCGAACGTCCTGCCGCGCTCATTCTTGGGCGTCGCGGCTTCTTGAAAGTAGTCGGGCTCTGCGTGGGCGCTGTTGGGGTCTGTGGCTATGCAGTCACGGATCTCGTTGCTCGCCGTGGTGCCATCATCAAAGCGCGCCAAGCGGGTCTCTATCAAGATGACAAACTGTGCCAGCAAATGGGGTTAACTTGTTCACACCACAACCCCACCGTTATGCAGGTCTACAAAGACCTCAACACCAAAC
>CAJJMF010000256.1 GCA_905192805.1 uncultured Sutterella sp.
TCACCGACCTCAATTCGGGTTTGGTGCTCGGTGATATGGATGATGGCATTGGTGTTAGCACAGGCTAAAAGGGTGGCAGAACTTTGCACGGGCGCGGGTTGCACCATCAACGTACCATCGGTTCCGCGGAATAGGCGGCCACGCACAAAGTCAGTTCGTCCATCCTTACTCATGAGTGGCGCCCCGTAGAGGACTGCTTTGACCGCTTGCGGCTTATAGGGTGCTTTCATCAAACGTGACAAAATGCGTTGCATAAAGAACGTTCCCGCCGTGAGTGTGGCGACCGGATTGCCGGGGAGACCAATGAAAAATACGGGGTGCTCACCCTCTAAGTTGGCGTACGTAAAGGGTTTCCCAGGTTTCATAGCCACATGGAAATGATGCATTTCGCCGAATTCACTGAGGATTTTTGCCGTGTAATCGTGATCCCCAGGCCCGACGCCACCCGAACAAACAATGACGTCATGATCAACCATCGCAGCAAGGAGCTTGGTGCGAATCGTATCCGGATTGTCGGGCAAGATCCCTAAATAGGAGGGGCTAGCACCGGTTTCCGCCACCAGCAAAGTCATCTCAATCCCATTGGCGTTATAGATAGCGCCAGAATGAGGACTCGGTGTGCCTGGTTCGAGAAGCTCATCCCCGCTGGCAAAGAGGGCGACACGTAAAAGACGGCAAGGCACGTTAGCGATACCGTTAGCGGCAATGAGACCAAGTGCCTCACGTGTCAGACGAGTCCCTTCGTCAAGGAGTACGTCGCCCGCATGGTAGAGTTCGCCTTGGAAGCGAACATTTTCACCTCGCATATGGTCCGCAGGTTTGATTAACAATTGTCCGTTGCCAAGATGCGCTTTTTCAATCGGGACAACGCAATCAAATCCAGGGGGAAGCTCAGCACCAGTCATGATACGGACACACGAGCGAGGCGGTAAGGGATCCGTGAGACTATGGCCTGCCGTAATGGTGGCCTGTACCGGAAGAGCAACTTCGGATGTGCCCGTATAGTCCTCGAAGTCTTTGGTCCGCCAAGCATAGCCGTCCATAGCGGCATTCGTAAAGGCGGGAGCATCCGATTTGGCTACGAGGGGTTCAGCTAACACACGGCCCAAAGCATGGTAGAGGTCTACATACTCTTTTCTTATAACGGGGCTTTGTGTAGTATTGTCAATTAAAGCAATTAAATCGTCGAAATGGATGGGCGTTACAGACATAATGATGACTCCCTCTATGTTTTTCTTCGATTGTAACCCAGTACCGTTCGACTGATGAGTCTCCTATGGATATAGGTAGTAGGGAGGATTATGAGAGCACCAAACCAACACAATACGCTCGGGTATTTGATCGCAGGCGGAAGAGCGACTCGAATGGGCGGCGTCAATAAGGCGGCGATTTTGTTTTGTCGCGAGCCAATGGGGGCTCGAATTATTCGTTCCTTAAAGTCGCAGTGTGCGCAGGTTTGGGTATCGGCGAACCGGGATCCGGAAACGTTTGAGCACTTTGGTGCTGCGAAAGTATTGCCCGATGTGATTGAGGGGTCCGTGGGACCATTGGGAGGTTTGGATGCGCTTGCTCAGGAGAGATTGCCTGAGGGGATCGAATGGGTCTTAACCGCTCCCTGTGATGTGCCACTCTATCCCCATAACCTTTTAGCTTTTTTTTCTGAACACTTTGCACAACACGAAGGAAAGCTGTTTGTGGTAGAAGCGGAATCGAAGCGTCATAACACGATTGCGCTGATTCATGTTTCGTTACTGGAGAGCGTGCGCGAATTTGTCGAACGTGGTGATCGTAAGGTCGGTATCTGGATGCATGCTCACCATGCACACGCATGTGAGTGGAACGAGGATGCGGATGTGTTCACGAACGTCAATGATCTCAACGAGTTGCGTGACTTGGAAGTGATGCACCGTGAAGGGTGGATTATCTAGCATCGATCCAGAGTGAACAATGAAAATACCGCGTATGCGGTATTTTCATGGATGGCCTTGACAAAGCCAGAAA
>CAJJMF010000257.1 GCA_905192805.1 uncultured Sutterella sp.
GACGCCATTGTACTAGCTCTTTAGACTGAGCGGCTGTACTGAATTCATCTTGGTGAATTAAGTCAAAAGTAACGATCAGAAGTGCACATATGGGAGATAAACAATGAAAGCACTCTTTACTGTCAAGACGCTGGTTGCCTCGACAGCGTTAGCCGTGGGGCTCGTGATGACGTCGGGCGCCCATGCGCAGTTTGATTCGGCCACGGTCCAAGCGTTTAGCGCGGGTCACAAAAGTGCGTTTTTGGCTGGGGATCACCTGAAACGCGGTTTGAATTGTGTGAGTTGCCATCAGGATGGCAAGGTGAGCGACAGCGAGTCGGAAATTAATGCGAAATGCGTGGCGTGCCATGGGCCGCTTTCAAGCCTTGCACAAAAGACGAATAAAGAAGGGCAACCCAACCCGCATAAGAGCCATTTAGGCAATATTCAATGTACTGCCTGTCATGCTGGCCATGAGCCGAGCGTGGCGTACTGTACCAATTGCCATGACTTCCCAGGTATGAAGATGAAGTTTGGTAACAACGCTAAACCGGCGGATCAGCGCGAAGACTTGGGCAAGTACGATGCGGCGAAACCTCAATTTACCGAGACGACTGATTTGTTGGTTGTCGGTTCGGGGGCAGCTGGTTTTACGGCCGCCATGTCCGCACAAGACGCAGGGGTGAAAAACATCATTATTCTGGAAAAAATGGCGGTTCCAGGGGGCAATTCTCAGTTAGCTGCGGGGGGCATGAACGCTGCCGGTACGGTTTATCAGAAGGCACAAGGCATTGAAGATAATGCCCAGCTGATGTTTGATGACACGATGAAGGGCGGTAAAAACGTTTCGAACCCCGAATTGGTGAAGATTTTGGCCGATCAGTCGGCGGATTCGATTAATTGGTTAAAAGAGCACGGCGCTGAGCTCTCGCACGTGGGTCGTGGCGGTGGTGCGGCGGCTGCTCGTATGCATGGCCCGGCGGGTGGTCAATTTGTGGGACCGTACCTCTCGGCATTCTTCCGCAACCAAATGGCTCAACGTCATATCGATTTGCGCCTCAATTCCAAGATGGTGAAGTTGGTGACTGATGCGTCGGGCCGTGTGACGGGCGTTTTGGTGAAAGGTAAGCACAGTGGCCTTTACCAAATCAATGCCAAGGCTGTCATTTTAGCCACGGGTGGCATTGGTGCCAATGCGAAGTTGGTGCAGAGCTTGCGCCCCGACATTAGCGCGGATGTGAAAACCTCGAATCAGCCTGGTAGCCAAGGTGATGGGATGGTGCTGGCACAAAAGATTGGTGCTGCCGTGGTCGACGCGAACGAAATTCAGCTTAATCCTACCTTGTTGGTGGGTTCGCCGGTGATCGTCTCGGAAACGGTCCGTGGGGCAGGGGCTGTGTTTGTGAATCGTGAGGGCAAGCGTTTTATATCAGAACTCACCACGCGTGACGTAACGAGTGCTGCGGTTGCGAAGCAAACCGGTGGCACGGCCTTTGAAATCTTCGATCAGAAGGTGCGTGATAAGGTGAAGCAAACGGGGGCTGCCTTTGAATTAGGATTGGCTAAGGAAGGCAATACGCTCGAAGAGCTGGCGAAAGCCGCGGGGATTGATCCTAACAATCTGGTCAAGACCATTGCTCAGTACAATGAATATGCGGCTCAAGGCAAGGATCCGGACTTTAACCGCCCGGGGATTTCCGCTAAAGTGGATACACCGAAGTATTACGCGATTGAAATCACGCCCGCTATACACTACTACATGGGTGGTTTGAAGTTTGACAAAGAAACGCGCGTGATCAACACCAAGGGTGAGGTGATCCCGGGGTTATACGCTGCGGGTGAAGTGACCGGTGGGGTTCATGGGAAGAACCGTTTAGGCGGTAATTCCATCTCGGAAACGATCACGTTTGGTCGTCTGGCTGGTGCGTCCGCTGCTAAACAGATCTTAGCCCAGTAATTTCACGGGTTAAACATAAAGTTAGGAGCTTGATCACTGGGATCA
>CAJJMF010000258.1 GCA_905192805.1 uncultured Sutterella sp.
TGATTGCCACGGGCGGGAATTCCGGTAACGTCGAATTCCGTCGTATTTTTGACCCGCGCTTAACCGCTGAATATCCGCATGCCGCCGGCGAATTTTCGCCGCAAGACGCCTCTGGGGAATTGGCTGCGATGGCGATTGGCGCCTCGCTCTGGGGGACGGCCAACCAAGCGATGGACCGTAACGGCAGTTTACGCAAGCGCCCCGTGATCGGTGTACGCACCAATTACGTCTCCTGGCGCCCCGAATCCCCGATTTTCCCCTTTGTGAAATACACCGGTATTTTCTTTGCCAACTGGCAAAACGCGATCATTGTGAATCAGGTAGGGAAACGTTTTTATAACGAACTCGAAAACGGCTACCCGAAAGGGACGACCGAAGGGTTCTTCAAAGACGACAAGCCCTATGTGCACGGCGACTGGCGCAACATCACGCGCAACAAATTCCGTCCGCGCAACTACATCGATGCTGCGCTCGCTATGAACGAAGGCTCGCAGGCGCCCGACTTCTCCGCGGGTCCGCAGTGGGCGATCTTTGACGCGGCTGGACTCAAACGTGAGGGCGTTCACTTAACGCCACAATCGGGGGACCCGAAACTCTTCTTTGTGGCCGATACGATTGAGGAGTTGGTCGCGAAGATTAACGCCTCGGGTTCGCAAACCTGGACAATGGATCCCGCGGTCTTAAAGGCCACGATCGATCGCTATAACGGCTTTGTGAAAGCGGGCGTCGATGAAGACTTCGATAAACCCAAACCCAAGTTTGAAATCGCCAAGGGTCCTTTCTATGCGGCCGCTGCCACCTTTGCGGTGCATGACTCCTATGCGGGGTTACGTATCGACATGGATTGCCGTGTGCTCGATACGAAGGGTGAAGTGATTGAAGGACTATGGTGCGGTGGGGAAAGCGCCGGTGGATCGTCTCAGCACGGTCTGGGTCGCTCGCTTACCCAAGGCTATGTGATTGGGCAGCGCATCGGAAAGAAAGCCTAAACTAGCACGACACTCGGTGTGGGGTCTACGGGGAGGCCGCAGGTCACCGAGTGTCGGTTTAGTGCCTACTCGCGGCGAGTTCGTTTGTGTCGACAGGCGACTCGCCGTTTTCGTTAGAGTTCGTCAATTAACTGGGTTAACTTTTTCACAATTCGCTGATGCTCTTCGGGAGTAAGTGCCTCCGTTCCCAGCGATTGGTGGAATACGAGGGCATCTACCACCAACTTCAAGAGCAACGCTTTGGTAGGATCCGCACACTCGGCTTGGGTTTTCTCGTGCGACGATTTCCACCAGGTACTCACCGGTTCTAAGGTTTGGTTGCTGCGATCAGCCAATTTCAACGCCACTAAGGGTGAGAGGTAATCGACCTCATCACCCGCTTTGAGGGATTGGTACCACGCTAAGTACCACGTCAAAAAGGCCTTGCCGTTGCCCGCTTTCGAGAGTCGTTCGCGGGAATTGAGCGGTTCGGCATACGCCTTTTCGATGGCCTCAACCAGCGCCTCACGGGTATTGAAGTGATACATCAATGCCCCTTTACTGATTTGTGCCAATTTCACCACGCGGTCCATGGACAAATAGTCCGTCCCCTGCTCGGCGACGATTTGCTGCGCACAATGCACGATTTTCTCGCGCGTCATACGCCCATTGGAACGCTGTCGTTTTTCCGCCCCCTCACTGGCGGCTGGATGTCGTGAGTCATTATTTTTCGTTTGATTTCCCATAACTTCCTCGCGCTATGCGCGTTGTGGTTGGTGTTGGGTTTTGTCATCACAGTGTGGGGTATATCTCAAGTTTTGCTTTAGGCAAAAATAAAAATGCAAATGAAGGCGCCTAGTGAAAACTTGTAGGGAACAAGCTTTCAGCGCCTTCATGCTCGCATACCCAATGGCGTATTTAGCTCGCTAAACACCCATTGGAATTGCGTGTTTCACGCTTAAAATGCGTGTTTTAAGCCGACACCAAACTG
>CAJJMF010000259.1 GCA_905192805.1 uncultured Sutterella sp.
GGGACTCGATGCCTTTAAGATCCTCTTGGAATACCGAGTCCGCAATCTCGCCCCCTTACATCCCACGGAAGTGGTCACGCAAACCTTAGAAACTGCTTGGGTCGCCTTTGTCGACGACGTCCTGACGTTTAAGAATGCCCGTGGCTACGCCTGGAACCCGCGTGTGATGCTTGTCTATGAGCCACACACGTCTCGCCTTCATGTACAAGCCCTTCAAGCCGATACCCCGAGGTTTTGGATCAGCGCCCTTAAAGAAACGTTGTCAGGGTTGCGTGAAGTTCCCGCACGGCTGAGTGCCCCCGAAGACAGTGCATTTTTTCAGAGCCTCGCCCCCGAATGGTTAAGCTTTTTGCGCTACCACCGTATTAAAGTCGTGGGCGCAGTAAATCCTCCCTTGATCCATGCTGCGGCGGAGAGTCACTTAAGCCATTTTGTGAAGGAGCTTATCCGATCTCTCCCTGGAAAAGAGGCCTGCACCACCATTGCCGATATCAACGATGCACTCAAAGAGCGATTAAAAGAGATCAATACGATTCACTACTTCAAACGCTGTCAGACGCCACACGACACCCCATCGGGTTACTTGAATGAGGCCCCCCTGATTCCCTATGAAGTAGGTTTGGATCGACAACGGGTGAGTGTTGAGCCCAACCACAGTATCGTCGTTAATGGCTATCGGTATCACATCGACTACGTGACACCCTATACTGTGATTGACTGTTACCTCGATGAGCGTAAAGGCACCCTTCGGGGTTTTATGGGAAGTGACGTAGAACTTTTGAATGCATCGTATCCGCCCGATACGAAGGAGAAGTGTGATGTTGTCTGCTGAACAAATCTTTGCGCTCAAACGCCTCTCTGGGATAAGGCCAGAGATGATCCTTAGCCTCGGGCGGCTACTTGACAGTCAACTCGACGATTTAACGTTAGCAAATCGCATTGAACACGTCCACTGGACCTATCTCAACGACAACAAGGAACGCGCTTCACTCACCAAAGAGGTCTTTCTGCAAAGTCTCGAGGTGGCAACGAAGACGCTCGCCGAGTACCGTACCAAGGGCATCCACTACGTCACATGCTATGAGCGCAAAGGTTTCAACATCATCAACAATAAAGGCGTGCTGCGGACGCCGCCGCTCATCATGTATTACCAAGGGGATATTCATTTACTGGATACTCCCATCATCACGATGATCGGTTCACGAGCGGTTTTGGATAAACCACGAGAAATGGGCTATAAAATCGCTCAGTATTTCGCTGAAAAAGGGGTAACGGTACTTTCAGGATTAGCATTAGGAAGCGATACGTGTGCTCACGAAGGCGCTTTAAGCGTACCTAACGGAAAAACGATCGCGGTGGTTGGAAATGGTTTAGATTGCCCCTATCCAAAAGAGAATCAAAACCTTTACCAAAGCATTGTGGAAAGAGGGGGCTTAATTATCACTGAGTACGAACCCGGCACTGAAGTGACAGGACGTCAACTCATTGCACGTGACTTTATCCAAGCGGCCCTCGGGCAAGTAACGATCGTCATTCAGTGCGCAATCGACGGTGGCACAAGGAATGCCTCGGAAGCCACGGCACTTGCACACAAGCCGCTTTATGTGCTTCGCTTCGGAGATAAGACAATCGATGACGATCCGGCCCTGGCGGGTGGGCACGATTTAGTCAGACGGTTTGGTGCCCAGTATCTCAATACGAATAATGTAGAAACCGTTTTCAAAGAGCTCGATGAAATTTACAATAAAATTGTAAATCATATCGCTAGCGATTAGATTATCATAGGTTGTTTATTATTCATTTCTACGTATATACAGAGTTTTTTGATAGTAATGTAGTACGAAGCGCTTGAAATAAATTCAATTAATAGAAACAGACGAGTATCATGATGAAAAAATTGGAAG
>CAJJMF010000260.1 GCA_905192805.1 uncultured Sutterella sp.
CCTGAACTCCCGGAATCATGATCCCTATATTTAATATAATCTTGATTTAGATCACAAAATTGATCACTAAGAGCCGTGATTTTTAAAGCAAAACGCTTCACGGCTCTTAATTTTTATGCTAAAATGATCCCTATATTACTTGGAGGGATCATAATGGCTCGCACAAAGACTAATAACCCTGACCGCTGGCACTTCACTACCAATCGCAATGCCCAAGGTTTGATTTACCTGTACGCATATCAGACACGTTGGATTCCAGAAGAACACACCTCTAAACGTACGGCCAAACGATACGTCGGACGTGTCAAACCAGACGGAAAAATCACTTTCTCTTCCACGTTTTTAGAGCAGTTTCCCCAGTACGCATCAGGGGAATTCATTTATGACAACGTGGAGCACGAAATTATCGAAAGTGAGCCAAGCACGGTAGTCCCCCAAGCCGAAGAAAACAGTGACGCACCCGAAGTGGACTCAAACACCACAACGCGTTCAGTGGGGTTAACTTGGGCTGTGAGTGAAATTGCCAATCAACTCCAAATGAAAGAGGATTTACGGGCGGTGTTTGGTGACGATGCGGAAGATCTTTTTAATCTCGCCCTCTACAAGCTTTCAGGGGGTGGAGCTATGTGCACATACTCACTATGGTTCGATGATGTTGTTTTGTCTGGAGGGCGTGCGCTGAGTGGGCAACGTATTTCGGAGATATTGAGCCGTATCACCCCCGCACAAGTGTCTCGCTTCTACGCGCTGCGTCACCAGCGAAATGCTGCGCAGGGGCCACGCCACTATGCTTTGGACAGTACGACAATTTCGAGTTACTCCAAGACCATCGGTGATATCGCTTATGGCCATGCCAAGCGTGACCCTGATTTACCTGTCATCAACTACGTACTTGTAACGGACCAAAGTACAGGGGAAATCATATTTACCCATACCTATGAAGGCTCAATCAACGACGTGGCAGCCTTAAAAGGCATCCTAGCACGCATGGTTGATGCGGGAATGTGCATGGACAACGTTGTGCTCATCACCGACAGGGGTTACAGCAGCATTGAGAATGTGCAACGTGAATTAAATATGGATATTAAATTTGTTCAGGGTGTACGCTTTGCCGAAGATTCAGTGCGAGAGGCTTATATCAAACATTTACCCCAACTCAATAAGCTCGGGTTTTACCGTAGTGACCTAGCCGTTTATGGATATTCAGTCAACGAGAAGTGGTATCAAGATCTCGACATGGGGCGTATCCCTGTTGATCTGAAATTACATCTCTTCCGGTCACCTACGATCGAACACAATCAATATCACGTCGTTGCGGAAGTTGACGCTGTCGTAAAGACTAGAAATGAAGGGAAGGTGGTGTACGCTGACTTATGGGAGCGCACTAAACGCTTTATTACCGAGACCGTTGATAAGCACGGTAAAAAGATTTGGGTTCGCAACTCGCAAAAACTCGAAGATTGGCTACAGTTTGAAGGAGGTATGGCCTTAAGAACCAACGCCTTTACCGATCCTTTTGAAGCCTTACGTGCCTATCGTATGCGCTCGATGGTGGAGCTCAGTTTTAATCAATTCAAAAACTGGCTCGATGGAGATCGCTTGCGTTGCACGGAAGCCACTTACATAGGAAAGATTTTTATCACCACACTGGCGACCAGCTTGCGGCTTTGTATGCTGTACCGCGCTAGCCAGAGTAAAAAACAAGGGTTGGAAAAACCCAATGATTCTTTAGATACCGTTATTCAGACGTTGATAAAACTGAAAGCAGACAAACGCCTAAGTAGTAACTCGTGGGTCCGACGAGATGTGCCTAAAAAGATGCGGAAACTCTTTGAGTTGCTCCAGATAGAGGAACCGCCTCGCTTCCTTTAATGGGGATCACGAGGCGGTAGTTTAGGT
>CAJJMF010000261.1 GCA_905192805.1 uncultured Sutterella sp.
TCAGGCGGTTATATTCATGCCTTCGAGCGGTTTATTTCGTTTCCTCTCTTCAACTCTCAACTCGCACAAGGAAATTCACCTCATGTTGCACAGATGCAACATTTGAGCACTGGGAAAAATTTTTCGGGTACTGTATGGGCTTCGAGACAGACGCGCACAGTGATGTCACGAACATCCCTTAGAGCGCATTTTTATATAGGCAAAAACAAATGAAAAAATCTCTTCTTCTCTTGGCCCTCGGCGCTATGGGTTTTGGCGCTCAGGCTGCCTCGGTTACCCTTTACGGTACCGCTGATGGTGCTTTGTCCTACCAGTACAGCAAGCAGGAATTCAACGGTTCTTCCAACCGTGACCAGACCTACGGCTTGGAATCGGGTGCTTTGAGCTCCTCCAAGTTCGGCCTCAAGGGCGTTGAAGAATTGGGCAATGGCTACTCCGTTGGCTTCAAGCTCGAAAACGGTTTCAGCCTTGACGATGGCAAGTTCAGCACCGGTGACCGCCTCTTCGGTCGTGAAGCTGCGTTGACCGTCGCTGGCCCGTTCGGTGAATTGGCCGCTGGTCGCATGGGCGCTTTGACGTCTGGCGCTGGCACGTACGACATCTTCCAGGCGAACGCTGACGTGTTCGACGGTGGTGTTGGTTCGATCGGCGCTGGCTACTGGAACGCCACCGATCGTTATGACAACATGCTCACCTACGCTACCCCCGATATGGCTGGCTTCAAGGCTTACGCTCAGTACAGCTTTGCCGCTAACGGCACGGAAGACGGCAACGAACGTAACAACGATCGTTACTGGGGTGTGGGTGCCACGTACAACGTTGGCGCTTTGGGCTTAGTCGCTGTGGTTGACTCCGTCATGCCCGAATCTGGCACGGCTGATCACGACAGCTACACCGTCAGCCTCGGTGGTAACTATGACTTCGGCACGTTCAAGCCGTTCATTGGTGCCCAGTATGGCAAGCACATGTCCATCTTCGGTGTGTTGAACAACCACGCTGATGAAGTCTCCCGTGGCGACATCAAGGGCTACGCTGTGTCCGCTGGTTCGATCTTCAATACCAGCTTTGGTGAATTGTCCGCTGGCCTCTTCTGGGCTCGTGCTGATGGTTCCGCTCTCTACAACGAAAAGGCCACGACGCTTGACAACGTTGACACCTATGGCTTTGGTCTCGTGAACGCCTACCCGCTTAGCAAGCGCACCAAGCTCTACGCTGGTGTCGGCGCTTCCTACAGCCGTGGCGATGTCACCTACGGTGAAGAATCGAGCAAGTACAAGGAAACGAACGCCCAGGCCCTCGTTGGCTTGAGCCACCAGTTCTAATTCTCTGAACTGACTCGTTAATGTCCAAAAGGGAGGATCCACACGGTCCTCCCTTTTTTGCTATCCTCAAGGGGTGGGGACACACGTTAGGGGATTGCGAGGCAGACGCCCCACAATCCCCCGCGTGTATAAACCCTAGCCTCAGCCCCAACTGCGTCGGCTAGGACCCCACAAGGAGAAGGCTCCCCTAAAGCCTTCTCCGCCCCTTGCTGGTGCAGGGTTGCACCAGCGAAGCTGATACAACAATACGAAAAGGCGCTCCACCGATTGCCTGCGTCACGCCTCGTTATCTTGCAATTCGACTATAACAGGTTTTGCAACCCTCACAAGATAGAGGAACTCTTGATGAGTTATATAGGAAATCTATCTAACTCCCCCCTCCCTCTCATGCCTCTCACATCAGCAAAATAAAAAACTTTTGCGCTCAATTCCGATTGAATCCATTCGCTAGTCAGAGTAAGTAACTGAAAATAGTGAGACTTTTGACGAATTCATTTTCACCCACC
>CAJJMF010000262.1 GCA_905192805.1 uncultured Sutterella sp.
TATCCCACAGCCGCTCAACGTCGACCCTCTGCCACCCTTAGGGGAAATCGTCAACGGGGAGCGGACAAATCGAAACCCAGAGCGAGGTCAAGCGCTCTGGGTTTCCTCTTTAGGGGGAACGGCTACCCCCGCTTAGGGCTTGGGGTCAACCAAGTAGACCGTTTTGAATTCGTCCTTGATCGAGATCGCGTTCCACTGCGCCTCCGCATAATGCGCTTTGGCCTTCGCTAAATCACGCTTCGGACAGGCCGCCCGTTCCGGGTCGTCACAGAGCAGCATAAAGACCTTCGTGGGGTAGGGGTTTTGCTGGGTATAGACATTCATACTGTAGTCGCCCGAACTGTTCCCAAAACTCAATACGGGTCGAGCACCGATTTTCTGAACCATCTGCACCACTTTATTGAAATGTAAATTCTGACGAATTTGTCCCCCACGCACCAGCGTGTCAGTTAGGCGCAAGTCGTAATGCGCCCCACGGGTTTCATCGATCGACTGATGCGCCACTTCCACCTCCACTTCAGACCCAATCACTTGGGAGGGAGCAATGTCGATGCGGTCACGAATGAGGTTGCGCACGAGCTGCGTGTCCGAGCCCGTCACCACATAGACCGTGAAGTGATGCTTTTGCAAGTATTTCACCACGTCAAGCATCGGTTTAAAGAAACTGTCTTTAAAACGAATGCCTTTCGTTGTTAAGCGTTCGGCCGCCTGATTGGCTTTCGCGTCAAAGTCGGCGAGTGACATTCCCGCATAGGTCTGTGCCCAAGCGGGCAGCGTTTCGCCCAGCGTAAAGCGCGGCATTCCGTTACCCGCTTCAATACTGGCCTTGGCGTCCTTAGCGTATTGTTTGATCGCCTCCGGGGTGTTTTCGGGCGGATTTTCCGCGTTGTCATACACCCAGCTCGTCCAGTCAAAGTAGGACGGTGTGGTTTCCGAGAGCAACGTCCCGTCCATGTCAAAGACCGCAATACGGTCATTTACGGGAACAAAGTGTGCACTTTTGGCGTTCGTGATGTCGTTGACATAGGCCGCGAGCGCCTTCGGGGTTGGCGCCCCATCACGCCAATTTGGAAAGTCGTGCGGTGCGTTGGCAGCAAGTGCCACACCTGCCATGCTCAATAATCCCGCCAAAGCGAGTAAGTGAATACGTTTTTTCATCGGATGAGTATTCCATGAGAGCCATGCGGAAACGTGACGTTCCCACAGTGGCATCGGTGAAAAAGCTGACCATATCGCGGAGGGTAGGGTAGGGGACGGCCGTCAAAAGCCCTGGAGCCGTTAACGGACACGACGTAGTCAGGACGGTCCTTTAGCCAGTGGGCATTATAGCGAGCCCACCACCCAAGCGTTTTGGCAATCCTTGATGTTGAGACTCGGCTTGATCAATACACACGATGACAACACGATAGGGCCCGCGTGGATCGCTAACCCCACATCAAATTTGTCTGAAATTCAAAATAAGGTGTCCATTTTTTGTAAAAATGGTTGACTCACCGACCAGTTGGTCTTAACATGAAAGTGCTTAATTACACTGATTCACTTATTTTTAACTATGAAGTTCAAGAGATTTTCATATTTTAATAATATAATTGTTTTTACCTTTTCTCCCGCTACGTTCGCCCACTGGTGGCGATTCAGGTAGTCCCCTCTTTACGCTCAGCCCCAACCCTCATTGGAATCCCTACCTCCGCTTTTAACGACACTCGACCCGAGACCTCTACCGCCTTCGTCCCACGAGGAGGTCTATCGCACCCTTTAGCGTCGTGTCCGACACAACGCCCGTTGTGAGGCCTG
>CAJJMF010000263.1 GCA_905192805.1 uncultured Sutterella sp.
GGCACGGGCTTACGTTCCAAAACCCAGAAGACCTGGAAGTAACTCAGCACCATCACCAAGTACGCATAGATTTCGGCGATTAAGAGCAAAATCCCAAAAATGGCCGAGCCGGGCGTATCAAAGGAGAGCGTCTCCGTCATACGCCAGAAAAGGTAACGCGTCGAGACGATGACCGAGAATACGATCATCAACAAAATCGTTAAGTGCGATTTGACACGACGAAAAACAAGCGACAAGAGGAGCGCAGCGCCCACAAAGTAGAGTTGAGGCTCAAGCGTCAAGGGTTGCGTGATACACCAGAGGCCTAAAATCCCCACGAGCACCAAGGCAATCCCCATTAACCACTTTTCTTGACGACGCTCGGAGACGGTTTTAATGTCTTGGCGCCCCAGGCGCGTATGACGCAAAAAGCGGGTAAAGGCGTCCGTCATGCGGGTGAGCCGCACCGTTAACGGAGCCAAAATGACGTTTTCCCAGACGTGATTGAGTGTCGCCATGGCGCGAGCCCAATGCGAGGGCGTCGTCGCCGTTTTCGCACGAGCGGTGCGAGCACGGCGCTCTTCGAGCGCTTGGGCTAAATCCTGCGGCAATTGCGTCACCAGTAAGTAGAGTCCTTGCACCCCGATACGTAACGGGTCCAAGGGGCGTAAGCGCTGCCAATTGACTTGCGGAAAGAGCGCTTGACGCTCACGAATCACGCCCTGCCAGTGGGCCGACTCGAGTGGCAGAAAAATCCACGCCAGCAGTAACGCAAGCCCATTGACGACAAAGCCCACCAGACTCGAGGTGTAGGCCGTGAGCGCCACCAGTTGGTTTGCCGTTGCACTCACAAAGGTTCTCAAAAGGGTGAGACACCACATTTAGGAAAGCACTCCAAAGGAAAAATCGGTAAAGACCCCGAACCCATCCCCCTTAGGGGCGGTTGGTGCCCCGCGTGGGGTGGGGGGTAGCGTCTTGGTTCGACACCAGACCCTCCGCGACGAGCGTGGTTTTCAAGGTCCGTAGCGCATGGGAAATGGCCGATTCGGGGGCGCTTTTCACCACGCGCGTCATCAAAAAGCCACTTTCCACCGCGGCCTCATCGTAGGGTAGCACCGGACGAATCAGACGGTGGGCAAAGCGCTCATCGGTTTCTAAGAAACTCGTTAAGCGAAAACCGACCGCTGAACCGGGGATCACTTTATTTAAGACAAACACCTCGCTCTCCAAGGGCTGATAGCTCATCAAGCGAATCAGCGCATCATGGTCGGGTTCAATCACCGTGATGACCCGGTGGGCACGTTGACGAAACGCCTGACTCCAGGGGTTATGCACGTCGCCCGCGTCAATCAAGATCGTACTGAAGCGGTAGGGTTCGATATGCGTCAATAGACTCAAGGCACGCGCATGCACCACGTCGGTCGTGAGCGCATCCAGAAGCCCAAAGGGAAAGAGCACGGGAAAGCCCGTGTTGGCGCGTTCAATCGCGTTTTCGATGGGTAACTTTTCCCCAATCGCGCGCATCCAACTCTTGGGCGAGGAGGGGCCCAGTCCCCAATAGGTTTCAAACGTTCCGGGGGCGGGCTTGGTAGAAATCAGGGCGACGGATTCGTGTTCGGCGAGAATTTCGGCTAAGTTTGCGGCTAAAAAGCTCGAGCCGGTCGCATCACGAAGTCCTTGAATACAAATAATCATGGGCTCTCCTTACTGGGGAGTCGTTCCCGAGTCGGAGTGAGGGCGAGAGGCGGTGGGCGCTGGCGTACTTTCTGCACGGCGTGCCGACTGAGTCGCCTTGAGCGCACGCATCAAGGG
>CAJJMF010000264.1 GCA_905192805.1 uncultured Sutterella sp.
GTTCCCGGAAAGCATGCGCTTCAAGGATCAGAAGACCATCTACAACAAGGTTGTTCAGTGGCAACAGCCCGTTAAGGAAGGTTATGCGAAGATCACGGCCGACTTAGTCCAGATCAGCGATAAGCTCCAGACGGCTAAGCTCGACAACTCCGTGAAGGCGCAGATCCAGACGTACGCTGACCAGGCTCGCGTCATTGCCGCCAAGATCAAGGACGACGGTTCTTGGGGTGTCCACGGTCCGAAGTATGCCAAGCAGTTGGTTGAACAGGGCGCTGTGTACACGAACGAAGCGTTGGCGCTCTTGAACGGTCAGACCGTTGCGAAGAAGTAATCTTACCTTTCGTGAGTATGCTTAACTAGCACGTGGGACACTGGGCGGTTTCGCCCAGCGTCCCACCTCCCTCAAACCCTAACCTTTTGTCTCGTTTGCCTTTTCAAGCCGAGTGGACGTTGCGAGCGTGTCGTCGACTCAGCTGAGTATCCTCTCAAACACGTTTGTCTTTGCCCCTTAGGTTTTATGAGGCTCTCGCTAGCATTTTGTGCTCAAGAGTGTTAACGAGAGACACATCAAACCCCGCCGTTTCGGGTCCGTCCGTCGACCCCGTCCCTTTGGCTCAACATCAGGGGAACGTTGTACACGCACACCGATCTGGCACGTGGGGATGTCTCCCAACCATCAACAACGGCCTTGAGAACACGCATCAAGGCCAAACGAACCGCTAAGCGGTGTGGCCACGTCAGGGGTGTTTTGCAAAACCTACAAGGGATTCTCTTGACGACAGGCGCTCGCTTAGAGGACCCAAGCCTGATGAGGACACCATGTACTCCCAAGAGCGGCTCGCGCCTTGGCGAGTGGCGGTTTCTAAGCAGACAGGGTTGAGGTAATGAGGAGCGGGTGGGTATTTGGGACCTACCCGCCACCTCTTCGAAAGGCGTTTTCGGGGTGTTGCGTCTGCATTGGGTCCTATACGTGCAGCGTGTCGCCCACCGTGCGAGGAAGTGCATGCCACGTTTGGGGTACGCGACAAGCGCTTCCTTTTCTTTACGTTTTCTCGCCTTGTCGCTTTTTCTTTCCGTGCGCCCGTCGATCGAATAGGTGACTATCACAAGGCGTCATCCTATAGCTAAAAAGCTATCAATTCACCCTTCATCGTAAAGCAAAATCGAACATAAAGGGGGTGGATTGTAAGTTTTGCTTTACCAATCACATTTGCTAACTCTCGCGAACCAACCACGTCTTACCCTAGGTTGTAGTTTCAAAAACGAAATGATACCTAGGAAACTTTGCTTTTATTCGTCGGGTTATCCCTAATAGTAATGGACGCTACCGTATGAACTCCCCTGGGGTTAGATCCGCCTAAAGAAATAAACTTTGGGTTTATTTCTTCTAAACAAATTTTTATCAAAATTCCGTTATACATTACTCGCAGAGTGAAAATGAAAAGAATTAGATAATGGAGTATTTATCCAGAAATCCTTCGTCCAGTGGATAAACCGAACTTTTGGTTTAGATCAAAAGAGGGGGGAGTCGTGAGGTTTGTACTCTTTCTTAAGGAAATATTAAGCGCTATCGTTAGTCCTGTAGTGAAGAGCGGAATCCAAGCAAAACACCTCTCCTCACTACATTTGACCTCAACTCGGGTTTGATTCCCCACGGATTGAACGCTCATTGAGCCTTATGTTCCCAAAGCGTAAGGTAGGCGTGAACGCCCAGTCCCACGGATGAAAAACCCTTTAACCCTGTCTTAATAGAGACAACAAGGAGCGAATTATGACCAAGCATTCCAAGC
>CAJJMF010000265.1 GCA_905192805.1 uncultured Sutterella sp.
TTCATACTCCAATCTTTGATTTTTGGGCAAAAGCAATTCCTTAGATCCATATTTCTGTCGTTTAAGGCCTGCTCCCCATAAAGGCTCACATACCAAGCGTCCGACTTCGATTCGTGCTTCACACGGTTGAGCGTATTGTCCGCTTTACTGTGCGCCCCCGCGAGCATGACCCCAACGCGCGTCTTATCGTGACAGACTTCGGTCCCCGCTGCAACGCCCATGTGTTCACTCGAAAAGCCCGAAACGTTACCGTCGTTGGCGTATTGACCGCGACCGCCAATTAACGACGCCCAGAGCGTGGGGGTCGTGTCCTCACACTGGCGCTCATGATCAAAGAGCCCGCGTTGCGCTTCGTGCACAAACTCGGCCAACGCCACCTTGGTCGTTCCCGAGAGGAGCGGCTCTTCCCCGGCACGCACGGGCACTGTGGGCGTCTCAATGGAAGGCGTATCGGGCGTATCCGTACTGGGAGTATCAGGGGTATCGGGGTTGTCCGGGTTATCGGGCGTCGGTTCCACCGGTGCTAGGTGTTCGTGATTGGCGACCACCTTCAAATGCATCGCTTTAGCCCCAGGAACATAAATCGCCTGTAAATCGAGCTTATCGTTGTCGATCACTTCATAGACCAAATCCTCAATACCATCGTTATTGAGTGCCCCAGCAAACGTATTGGTGAGACTACCGCCCCAGGTGAGCACATTGCTTAACACCGTATCGGGCGCCAACGATTCGAGTTCAGAACCAATATTGACTTCGAGCTTAACGCCCGCCCCAATATCCACGTTCGCCACCACGCTGTGACGGGTGTAGTTGGTCTTCGAGAGCGCATCCACGCGGAAAATGGAGCCGTCATCAAACGTCAAACTGTTGCTCGAACTCGTGGGCGTCAAGTCTGCCGTTGACGTGACACTACGGGCCAAACGACGTGCGGTAGCCATCGTGGTGGGGGATTCCAGCGAAGCGTAGAGCACCGCACGGGGTTTCACCGTGAGGTTACCCGTGAGTGAGGCACCGCGACGCAACTGTAAGGTCCCTTCCTGTACGGTGGTATGGCCCGCGTACTGAGCTGCGCCTTCCATAATGGCCGTTCCAGATCCCACTTTTTCGACGGCACCGCCCCCCATAATGCGACTTTCCGCTTGGTTATTGAGCGTGATGGTATCAAACTTCACCGTACCTAAGTTTTTAATCACTCCCGAATCCAGTTGTGGCATCGTGAGGGTGAGCGACTTCCCGGCGTAAATCAGGGTTTCTTCTGGCAACGCTTGGGCGATATTGTCCCCTACACCGCGCACTTCCCAACGTTTAAAGGCACTGGCATCGACCGCCGTCGTGGCTGCGGTGGTCACCAGCGTTGCTTCGCGTGATGACGCACTTAGCGCCGTTTGCACCGTACTCCACCAGCTCGGTGCTCCCTCGGTAGAAGCCAGGACCGGTGCGTCCGTCACGATCGAACTGCCCCCGAGGGTGAGTGTCGCGCCCTCGGCTAACGTGAGAGTACTCGTTGGGTGCAGTGTCAACGTCGTTAACCAGGGGGTATCGGTATTGGCGTTCGCAAACGACACCTCCCCTTCGAGCGACAACGTCCCCGCGACATCCACGGCATTCTCAAAAGTCGTGCCGTCTTTTGCTACTAAGGTACCCGCAACCGAGTAGGCAGCCGTTTGTGCCTGATTCACCGTGACACTCGAAGGCGACGTGACCACAATCTTTTCAAAGCGTTGCGTGAGTTCGTACCCTGTGTCATCGGTTAAGTCGTATCTGTTCTCTGAGTCAAAACTCGG
>CAJJMF010000266.1 GCA_905192805.1 uncultured Sutterella sp.
GCCCGCCGTAGCCACGTCGGGCACGAGGATAATTTTTGATGGGAAATTCAGAATTAATTGAGTCGGATCGATTGACAATAGAAACGCAAAGCTCTTCGCCAGCGTCCGTCATGAGTGTTTTGGAGGTGATGATTGATCATCCGATCATCACGGGGACCATGCTCTCCGACGTAACCCAAATGACCCCAACAACGATTAATCGCATTTTGACGCGCTTAATGGAGCTCGGGATAATTGAAGAGGTGTCGGGCAAAAAACGCAATCGCCTCTATGTCTATAAGGCCCTGATGGATACGTTAAGCGAGGGTTTACCTGCAGAGCCCGTCGATATGCGCTACAAAACGTATTCGGAAGCTGCGCGCTAACGGAGTTCGATGAAAGAAGAGGGGCGCCCAAAGCGCCCCTTATTGCTACCCATAACAAAACTCCCCAGTTTTCACCGGGGAGTTTTTTTGTTCGTTAGATCACGGGATAAGCCCCGTCAACCGATTAGAACGTGTGGTTCAAACCAAAGAGAACCTGAGCGGACGTGGCCTTGACCTTCAACCAATCGCCTTCATCCGAGGCCTTGAGTTTGCCGTAGTTCGCACCGACACCGCTGTAGAAGGTGGTACGCTTGCTAAGCGGATAGGCATGCACAACGCCCACACCCCACTGGTCAAACTTCACCGTGGTATCCTGCACCTTCTTGTGAGCGTACCAGACGGAGGCCTTCAATTCACCGCAGGGTAACGGAATTGCCGTACCGAGGTTCAACGCATAGCCCTTAACATTGATATTTTCGCCAATGTATTCCGCCGCTTCGTCGTAATCTTCTTCAGACATACCCGCTTCAAGGATAGAGTCTTTGACCGGGGAGAGGTAATCCGCAAGGCTCAAATGCGTGCCATACTGACCCGCAGCGTAGAGCTTGAAGGAACCGAAGTCATAGTTACCGCCCAAGCTAATCGTGTAGTTGTCGTCGCCACTGCCCACATTAGCAGGCTTGACGGAGTCGACCACCGCGACTAAAGCCAAAGGACCCTGTTCGAAGGTCGCACCCAAGCCCCAGTAACGATCGTTCGCACGTTCATTGGCCTTTTCAGAGCCTTCGGTCTGGAAGGAGTACTGTGCGTAGATTGTCAAACCACCCATGTTGGGGGTAGCGTAGGTCAGCATGTTGTCATAGCGCGAGGTCGGAACCCACATACCGGCACCGATGTCAGCCACACCGCCGTCAAACACGTCACCATAGGCCTGGAAGATGTCGTACGTACCCGCGCCAGAGGTCAAAGCCCCCATACGACCGGCAGACAACGCACCGAAGGGACCGGACACGGTCAAGGAAGCTTCACGACCGAACAAACGGCCACCTTGGCCAGCACGGCCATCGTCAAGGAAGAACCCATTTTCTAACTTGAAGCCCACTTTGTAGCCATTGCCCAAGTCTTCTTCACCTTTCAAGCCCCACTTGGAAGCACCGTAGTTGCCGGATTCCAGGCCATAGCGGTCTTCGGAAACTTTACCGGAATAGCGTTCACCGTCAAAAACGGCCGAACCTTTAAACTTTGTGTAGTTGTAGACCAAACCAGCGTCCGCAGCACCGTAGAGCGTCACGGTAGCAGCTTGAGCTAAGCCAGCGGTCGCAGCGAGCGTAGCTAAAACGAGCAATGTCTTTTTCATGTTAATGTCCTTTGAGAGGGATAAATCTTTCCTAAACGCAACCGTACTGTGAC
>CAJJMF010000267.1 GCA_905192805.1 uncultured Sutterella sp.
CCGACAACCGCGGCAAGCAGTGCCATACGTAAGGCAACCGAGAAGCCGATGGCACGGAAGTAGAGCTGGTGTTCGGTATTGTCGATACCGAAATCGAATTCACCCGGATTACGCGGTAAGGAGTGGTGCACCCCAACCGTCTTGCCCGTCTTCGCCTTGATGTTCTTCAACATCTCCATCGAGACGTAGTAGTTGGCCATCTTCTTTTCGAAGTCCGCACGGTTCGGGTCGTCCTTCTTCACCGAGCAGCCCGGCAAGTAGATCAGGTCAACGTTCGTGTCGGCATAGAGTTCTTCGTTTTGTTTCTGCGTTAAGTCAAAGTGTTCTTCAAAGTTGGCACCCATCGCTTGGAGCTTCTGGCGAACGATTTCCGGCGTACGCAATTCGCTCGTACCCGTGTAAACGATCTTCGCCCCCATCGCAGCAAGTGCTAACGCAAAGGACTGACCCGAACGAGCACGCGACAAGTCCGGCGTCGCGATCGCCACCGTGACCTTGGATAAGTCACCAAAGGCACGCCAGCAGGTATAGCTATCCAACAAGCCCTGGGTCGGGTGGGTCACGTGGCCGTAGCCGCCCGAGATCACCGGAGCGCAGTGGCCTTCGATTTCCGCCAAGGCGCCTAAGGCTTCCTTGTCGTCCGGGTGACGCATCACGATCACGTCAGCGTATTCACTCGTCACACGTAAACTGTCTGCCAAGGATTCGTTCTTGGCAACAGACGAGTTGTGGGTCGGGTCCGCTTCCGTAATCACCGAGCCACCCAAACGGTGCATCGCGTTTTCATGCGAGCAACGGGTACGCGTCGAAGGTTGGAAAAAGAGCGTGTAGAGAACCTTCCCTTCCAAGAGGTTCGTACCCGTGCGCATAAACGGTTCCAACATTTCCGCAGCGCGGTAGAGATTCAAAATTTCTTCACGCTTGAAGTCATCCAAGAACGTGATGTTGCGACCGCGCATGTGGGTAGCATCGAGCACTTCACGAATATCGCGGGCTTTAAAGTTCATATCGAGAGCCATAATTCTTTCCTCTATCAAGTGAGCAATGGTTGATTAGATGTCCACATCGCGGTGGCAGTCTTTGGAGTAGATGTAGCTGAAGGGGCCACGGCCAATGCCGTAGGCAGCCTGCACCGAGAAGGCACCCATCCACAAGAAGTCTTCCGCTTTGGTCGGATACCACACGTCGTCCAACAAGTACATGCCTTCGCCTTCATAGATGTAAGCGCCATGTTCCTGAACGTGCGTTTCGCAGATGTTGTGGGAGGCACCCGGATCGAAACTCAGAATGTGCATATTCATGTCAAAGGCTTCATTGATCGGCAAGAAGTCCTTCACATGCACGTTGGCCATACCGTCGTAGTCACGGAACGCCACGTCGTTGATGTTGCCAAAGACGGCCCAGGGCTGAAGTCCCTTCGGATGTGGGATATAGCGCTGCTTGTAGAGCAGGATGCGGCCTTCTTTGCCATTAACGTTACGGAACCCGATGCCGACCCCTGCGGGCGCGTAGGCATAACCACCTTGTGTGAGCACGTGCTTTTCTTCGCCTACGGCGACTTCCAATTCGATGCAGCCATCGAGCACATAAATAAAGGACTCTTCATGGCAAGCCGTGGCGTAAGGGTATTCGGTATGCGCCTGAGGACCGAGTTTGCCAATCAATTGCACAAACCCTGCGCCCATCTT
>CAJJMF010000268.1 GCA_905192805.1 uncultured Sutterella sp.
TTCTTGGGCAAGTCTCGACGGACCCAAGCGTTGCCAGACAATTGCTTATCTGCCTTGAGTTTCTTGAGAGTCAAGAAAATCGAGTTAAGCGAGTCATCTGGCGAGAGTGTACCCAATCTTGTGTCTGCTATGTTAAATTAGGACTCCTTGCTCAGGAGGGGCCCTTCACGAATGGATGCAGACTATGCCAAAACGAAAAGTTACCTTACCTCTTAACCCTGACCTCGTAGATGAGGCCACCAATCTCCAAATGAGCCAGCTGGCTACGCTCCTTGCCAAGCAGTACATGGAAAACGGCTCATCCTTTGATTTATCAGGCTTCTTTCAAGATATGTCCCGTCGCTTCGTAGAGGCCTGCACTGAGGCCGAAATGGAGCAATTCTTGGCGTCTCAGAATGCACCTAAGGCTCAGGATGGTACTGAGGTACCTGCGGGGGACCAGGAAAGCTTAGAGGACGATTTTGAGGGCTCTGAAGAGGTTTCTACCTCTCGCAATAAGCGCAACGGTTACTCGGATAGAACCGTTCGCACCACTCACGGCTCATTCCCAGTTAAAATGCCCCAGGATAGTAATGGGGAGTTCTCGTCCGGACTCTTGCCTAAATACGCTCGTATGTTTCCAGACCTTGAAGAAAAGGTCATTCGTTTGTACGCGGTAGGTACAAGCACTCGCGATATCTCCGAGATGCTAACGGATTTGTATCACACCGAAATCAGTCCCTCCCTCGTGAGCACCATCACCGATCGCATTCTTACGGATGTGCAACAGTGGCAAACGCGACCAGTCGATGAAGTTTACTCGGTTCTGTTTGTTGATGCGTTACGTGTAAAAATCCGCCATGAAGGAAAGGTCAAATCCATGGCTGTCAACCTCGTTTTAAGTGTTGACTTAGACGGGAAACGTGATGTTTTAGGCATTTGGATCACAGAGAGCGAGGGGGCTTCTTTCTGGTCTGATGTTTTTGCCGAGTTAAGAAACCGAGGGATGAAGGACGTCATGATGGTCGTTTCTGACGGCCTCAAGGGTATGACGGAGGCGATTGAGACCCATTTCCCCAATGCGTTGCACCAGAAGTGCATCGTGCACTTAATTCGGGCCTCTACAAAGGCGGTACCGATGAAGGACAAGAAAGCGGTTTGTGCCGCGCTTAAAACTATTTATGGGGCCCCCACGGAAGACGCTGCAATGCAGGCGCTACAAGCGTTCAAAGAGTCAGAATTAGGGCAGAAATATCGTCATACGGCTCGTACATGGGAAAGCTCGTGGGATCAAGTGGTACCGTTCTTTAGCTATGCTCCCGAGATTCGCACACTTATTTACACGACTAACTCCATTGAAAGCTTAAATCGTGCGGTTCGCGAAGTCATCAAGTCAACAGGATGTTTCCCCTCCTTAGATTCTGCGATGAAGTTGATTTATCTCTCCATTATGGGAATTACGCGTAAGTGGAGAAGAGCGTCTCCTCAATGGGCGGAAGCCTTACCACATTTCGCTTGTAAATTCGGAGAACGATTCCTAAAAGCCCATGATTAATCTTTTTAAACTCCGTCTTATCCCAAAATCCCTAGCCCTTTTTGGGTGATTTGGTCTAAAAATTTGGGGTATCGCGGGCGCCGCGCTTTGGTTGGGGCCTTGCTC
>CAJJMF010000269.1 GCA_905192805.1 uncultured Sutterella sp.
AAAATCGGATCCAAGCATCCTAAGAACGGAAAGTCGCCCGCGGGCAACTCCACAATGCGGGTAGCGCCTGGACGCACCGATTCCCAGCCGCCACGTGAACCACAGGCGAGCACGACCAGAATCGACCACGGCGTGACGATTGTTCCAATCCAGTCGTTACCCCAGCGACGGAAATTACCGGCTTTGACCTGTAGACGCGGATTTAAAATCGGGAGCCCTTGCATGCGGGTTTGATGAATGGTGGTAAAGCCCGATTCAAAGTGTTCGACGGGGCTCGACTCAAAGACGCGTAAGCGGCCTTCAAGCGCGGGCTGGGTGGCGGGACGAGGGGTCGGATTGGTTTTGCCTGTCGACTCAGACATAGTGTTGTATTCTCCCAAACAGTTATCGCTCATCAATCGATGATCAAGTAGGCAAAGTATAGGGTATTGAGCGCATTTTGGTCAGTCGTCATAAGTACAAGCTTTGTCCGCCATTGGGATGAGATGGGCGCGAATGGCGGGTGTTTGGGTGGGGAGGGCACCGTTACGGTCAAAAAAATCCCCTCAGCAAACGCTAAGGGGATGGGCGACGCAATGTCTTGGGTTAGCCTTTTAGGGTGGCGAGCAATTCTGCCACGTGTGTACGGGCGTTGACGTCACGGAAAATCCCCGCAATCTTACCCTCGGCATCGATCACAAAGGTCGAACGCTCGATCTTACGGGCGGGTTTGCCGTACATCATTTTTTCTTTGATCACATCAAAGGCATTGCAGAGCGTTTCCTCGGTGTCGGATAAGAGGTCAAACGTTAAGCCATACTTTTCGCGGAAACCTTGATGGCTTTTTTGACTGTCTCGCGAAACACCAAATACTTTGTAACCAAGCCCAGTGTAGTCGGGCAATTGCGTCTGAAAGTCGCAGGACTCGGCCGTGCAACCCGGCGTATTGTCTTTAGGATAGAAATACAGAATGTAGGCTTCGCCACGAAGCGAGTCAGAGGTAATGAGGGTGCCATCTTGATTCGGGACAGCAAAGGAGGGAACGGGATCACCCACTTTCAATTCAGTACTCATGAAAACCTCACAAAAAATTAACCAATTCAGTCGTAGTCGTTGTTAAGACAGGCGCCCAAAACGCGAGCGTACGGTTTGAGCACCGCTAACCGTGACCCTAGTATAGAGCGAAAAGCGAGGGGAATTGGCTTCTTTTATAGTAAAAATTTATTTATGCATACCCTAAAATAGAAAAATTGTATTGAAAAACTACACTTAATTGAATGGATAGGTGTTGCGCTGTGGCACATTTGGTCGGATATCCTTTTCATCAGAATATCGCAACTGGGGGACAATTAAAACGCTTGTTACACAATGAAAGAGCCTATCGTGCCTTAAAAACCTTCTTTTTAGTGTGTTTAGAGGGCGTCAGAAAACCAAAACCGAGTGGCAAAAATAAAGAATTTATTCTCTAGCTTTTTACGAGATAAACTTGAAATATTTGCAAGATATATCTTTTTACATCAGGGTTTTCCCGTACCCCAAAGTCGCCACAACGTCTTCTTGAAAAGCAGGCTTCTTCTAGAATGAGGGGTAAGAGATGAGTGAGAGTTTTGGCCAAACCGATTCTTTTATCCACAGCTTATATAAAGAATTTTCA
>CAJJMF010000270.1 GCA_905192805.1 uncultured Sutterella sp.
TCACGAAGTGGAAAACGAATTCACCCGTGCCGTTACTAAAACGGGGAACCTCGTGGCGCAAGCCCTTTGCGAGGATGTCTTTGAAGTACGCGACACGTTTGAATGGCGTGGGTTGGGCCCCGTGCCCACCTCGGCACTCAAATTGCGTGATAAGTACGCCGAATTTGATGCGGAAAAACGCTTCACCATGCACGAAGAACCGATGGCCGACAATAAGGCCTGTGCCTGTGGGGAAATCCTGCGTGGCGAAAAAGAACCCCGCGACTGCAAACTTTTTGGCAAAGTCTGCAACCCCTCTCGCCCGATCGGTGCCTGTATGGTCTCGAGCGAAGGGGCCTGCGCTGCGGCCTATACCTATGAACGCCGCTCCGTGGTGGCCATGCCGAAATCCACTCGCGAAACAACACAACCCTAAGGACCGAAACCATGCGACAAGATGCTTACTTACGTCCCCTTGACTTGAAAAACGGGACCGTCGATATGACTCACGGCGCAGGTGGCCTGGCCACGGCGCAAATGATTGAAGAAATTTTCGCCAAACATTTCACCAATGAATGGTTGGCCGAAGGTCACGACGGGGCCGTTTTACCTGCCCTCACCCATCCGGTGGCGGTTTCCTGCGACGCACACGTCGTCAAGCCGTTGATTTTCCCGGGGGGTGACATTGGTCGCCTAGCGGTGGCTGGGACCGTGAACGACGTTGCCATGTGTGGGGCTAAGCCCTTATACATTGCGGCGACCTTTATCTTGGAAGAAGGTTTCCCCTTAAAGGACCTTGACCAGATCGTGAAAAGCATGGCCGATACGGCCCGAGAAGCGGGCGTCGCGATCGTCACGGGCGACACCAAAGTGGTCGAACGTGGGCACGGTGATGGGCTCTACATCACCACCACGGGTATTGGTGAAAAGATTACCGAGAAGGTGATTTCGGGTCGCCAAGCCAAACCGGGCGACGTGGTGCTCGTCTCGGGCTCGATGGGCGACCACGGGATGGCCATTCTCTCCCACCGTGAAGGCATGACCTTTGGTACGCAACTCATGAGTGACACGGCCCCCTTGGCCACGATGGTCGCGAACGTATTAGCGGCAGCCCCCAATACCCACGTCCTGCGTGACCCGACGCGTGGCGGGTTAGCGACGACGCTCAACGAAATTGCCTCGCAAAGTAACGTGGGGATTCTCTTAAATGAAGCCGACGTGCCGGTCAAACCCGATGTGCAGGCCGCCTGTGAATTCCTCGGACTCGATCCGCTCTACGTTGCCAACGAAGGCAAGCTCATTGTGATTTGCCCGGCAGCCGAGAAAGAGGCTGCCTTGGCTGCGATGCGTGCGTCCCCCTATGGGGCTGATGCCCAGCAGGTCGGTGTTATCGTCGACGATGGTAGCGTGGCGCCTGGCTACGTGGAAATGACCACTCTGATGGGAGGTCGCCGCATGGTCGACTGGCTCACGGGTGAACAATTACCCCGTATTTGCTAACGCCTCAATCGTACTTTGGGCTACACGCCTCCAACCTCGGTTGGGGGCGTTTTTTACGCCCACGCCTACCCCCAACCCCCTCCCCTTTGACCCGCCCTGTCGCTAAACGCCCCGGAACGACTGGGACGATGTTGTTCTGA
>CAJJMF010000271.1 GCA_905192805.1 uncultured Sutterella sp.
ACCATACTGCACGTTTGATCATTACAGAGGGCGACCCCCGTGTTCAGGACGTAACTTCCTGGGTGACGTTTTACCCATGCATCGAAGTAGGCGAACTGACCTTGTGATTGTTGGTCATATTCTTCACGCGTAATCGAGCAAACACCTTTGACAAGATTAATGGGGCGTAGTCCCATGCAGTTTTCCATTTCATTGGGCATGTGTGGGTTATCCACTAGGAAAACAAGCTTCTTCCCTGAGGCCAAAATGGCCTCCATCGTTTTGGTGAACATTTCGCCGAAGGTTGAGCGCTCTCCGTTTTTCAGGAGAACCACTTCGTTATCGTTAGGGGTTCCCCAGGTGTTGGAAATGATGACCACCTTAGCTGGCGAGGCAAGCGTTGCGGCAAGCACTTGATGCATCTTACCGTCGCGAATCAATTGTTTACTGGAATAGCTTTGTACGACATCCAGTAAGGGGCGAGTGCCCCCTGCCGCAAAGACATCGGCGCGAACGCCTTCTGGCGCACGCTCTAAAAAGAGATTTGCGATATGTTCGGTGTGGGAGTTACCGATAATCAGTACTTCGCCATCGAGTTGACGAGTTTTCGATAAGCAGACATAAGCCGTTTCGTTCGGACAACGGTATTGAGGCGGTACTTGACGATCATTGGTAATGGTGGTGAGGGCCTCTTGCTTCAAAGCACTTAGACGCGACGGGAAACCATCGAATAACGAAACCATCCCAGTAATAAATGCAGTGATCAACAAACCGACGAGCGTTTTCCCTAACAAACCTTTTGTCGCAGGGAGTGCACGGATGGGGGACTCAATGAACGTAAAGGAAATCCAAGCAAACAGCACGCTCAAACCGATCATGGCAAACGTAACGCTTGCGGGAACCTCACCCGCTAGGATGGAGAATGCCAACGAGAGGAAAACCCAGTGCCAGAGATACAGTGGATAACTTAGCCACCCAATGTAAACGCTTATTTTGTGAGAAAGGAGAACACGATTAACCCATGCCTGTTGGCCTGATGCAATGATAAGCACCGAGCATAAAGACGGTAAAAGAGCCCAATAACCGGGGTAACTGTCGGAAACATGACCGTAGGTGCCAAGGATCACCAGTAAGGTTACCAAGGCGAGGGTCGACAAAGCGGAGCCAAATTGCTCTAGTTTGGCCTTGATTTGCGCAGCAATGGGGTTGGAGGGGGCTTTAAAGTGGAGGTATGCGAGTAAAACCCCTGCACCGAGTTGCCAAAAACGACAGTGTGGGTAAAAGTAGGCCTTAGAGTCACTGATGGGTTGATAGTAAATCTCCACGGCAAAGCTTAAGACGGCGATGAGCACCAGAAGCCATCCGAGTTTGCCTTTGAGCCAGCGCCAAGCCCAGTATGTTAAAAGAGGGAAGACTAGGTAGAACTGTTCCTCAACACCTAAAGACCACAGGTGCATAAACGTTTTACGCTGGGTTTCAAGGTCAAAGTATCCAATCCCACGGGCCATACGGAAATTTTCAAAGAATAAGGCGCCAAACATGCCTTCTTTACCCAGCTCTTTAAATTCTCGAGGGGTGAGGAATTGTTTGTGAGCGATAAGATTGTCAATTTTCGCTCATAGAAAGTCAATTTTCAG
>CAJJMF010000272.1 GCA_905192805.1 uncultured Sutterella sp.
CACTGCCTTGCCTGTATACTTCAAGTGTACTTGTGCCCTCCTTCAAACCGTACAAGAACTCGTCTTTGGCGAAAGTGTTGCTCGTAAAGAAAAACGCATCGCTACTATTCAAACGCTCGGCGGTACTGGGGCCCTTCGTTTAGGCAATGTGTTGGCCCATGAGTATTTAGACATCCAACAAGGGCATGTTTCCAATCCCACTTGGGGCAACCATGTGGGATTACTGGAACATGCTGGCATCACGGTTTCTCGTTACCCCTACTATAGTGCTTCGAATCACGCTCTAGATCGTGAGGCTTTCTTTGAGTACTTAAAGACGATCGAATCTGGATCGCTCGTTTTAATGCATGCTTGTTGCCACAACCCAACCGGGGTCGATTTAACCCAAGACGATTGGCGGCAAGTGCTTGAGATTGTGCGCGAGCGTGAACTCCTCCCGTTTATTGATATGGCGTATCAGGGATTGGGCGAAGGTTTGGATGCAGATGCGTTTGCACCCCGCTTATTCGCGGATTCTGGCGTTAACTGCTTGGTCGCGTCCTCGTGCTCAAAGAACTTTGGTCTCTATGGGGAACGTACCGGGGCGTTACACGTCATCACGCAAAATGAAGAACAGGCACGTGTTGTCCTCTCTATTCTGAAGACCGTCGTACGTCAAGAGTATTCGAATCCTCCTGCTCACGGCGCTAACGTGGTGGCTGAAATCTTGACGACCCCTGAATTGCGTCAAACCTGGGAAAATGAAGTCAATTCTATGCGTGCACGTATTTTGGCCATGCGTGATCAATTAGCGGATGCTAATCCTGCCCTAGACTTTGTACGTCACCAACGTGGCATGTTCTCGTTCTTAGGGATCAGTGCAGAACAAATGATTGCGTTACGTCAGCAGTATGGGATTTACGGTATCAACAATAGCCGTATTAACATTGCTGGACTCAATGCCCATAATGTTGAACGTGTTGCTAGCGCAATTCGTGCCGTAATGTAATCCCCTGTTTACGGTATACCCGAAAACGCAAAGTTGTCTAATAAAGCTAGCTCGGGTATACTTCACTACCTTGATTCCCCGATAGCTCAGTCGGTAGAGCGACGGACTGTTAATCCGCAGGTCGCTGGTTCGAGCCCAGCTCGGGGAGCCAAGCCGAATTTCTTCAGCAATTGGCTATACCGATCAATTGTTGATTTAGGATTCCCCGATAGCTCAGTCGGTAGAGCGACGGACTGTTAATCCGCAGGTCGCTGGTTCGAGCCCAGCTCGGGGAGCCAAAATTCAAGGTCATGAGTATTACACTTATGACCTTTTTCTTTGTGGGCAATTCCTCTCTATACGATGGAACCAATCAGCGCCTTTGTTTGCTCTCTGAGTTTCAGTGAGCGACGTTTTGCATGCGCACACCACCACACCGCAAAATCATGAACAATATCCGAGGTTTCTTCACGATCACGTCGTGTAACGACACTGAGGATTTGGGGTTTACGCTTCCATCCACGTAATACGGGCACCACACTTCCTTCACGAATATCATCGGCTAGGTGTAGTAAGACACAATCAATGACAATGCCCAATTCTTCTCGCATCATGTGATTGAGCGTAAGCTGAGCA
>CAJJMF010000273.1 GCA_905192805.1 uncultured Sutterella sp.
GCGCAACCTTGCCAAGGTTGAGGTCGCGAGTTCGAGACTCGTTTCCCGCTCCAGATTTTTGGAAGAAGGAACGGCGCGTTCCTTTTTTCTCAGGTTAATGGAACTTGCCGGGGTGACGAAATTGGTAGACGTAGCGGACTTAAAATCCGCCGGCGATAAAAAAGCCGTACGGGTTCGATTCCCGTCCCCGGCACCATTAAGTTCCGAAGAAGGCCACCAACATTTGGTGGCTTTTCTTATATCCGCTCCTCCAACCAGCGACTGTGCGCTCTAATACTGCCCCGCTCTCTTCACGCTCTAATACCTTGCGTTCCTCACGTTCATCGTGAGGGTTTCCCCGTCACGTCTCCGAGCACTGAGCACCTAAAAATGTCTCGTCAAGGACCATGACCTCACCCAAACCTTGAGTCGTCGACACGCCTCGTTCGTACGCAATAAATATCTCATAAAATGTACCTATGGATACATTGTTTCCGTACCAAAGCATCGCCAACTCACTAACATAGTGCGCATGAACAATACCCTACCCTATCGAAGCTTCGTTGCGTCAGCCTCTCGCCTGCTCGACTTCGCCAATCAATACATTTTGCGAGAGTTAGACGCGATCGGGGTCAACGATCTGCATCCGTCACACGGTGACATTTTGGCACAACTCTTTGCCCAAGATGGACTCACGGTGACGGAGCTCGCAGCCAGAACACAACGAAGCAAATCCACGGTGTCGGTCCTCGTCGATCGACTCTGTGAAAGTGGCTACCTAGCCAAATGGCGTCTGCCAACGGATCAACGTGCCATCACGGTACGTTTGACGCAGAAGGCTTGGCAGTTGGAGCCCCAGTTTAAAAAAATCAGTGAGTCGCTCAACCGACGGTTGACGAGGGCACTGAGCGAAGAGGAGGCGGACACGCTGGAAACCTTGCTAACGCGTATGACCGAGTCGTTTGCTCCCAGCAAAACCTCCAAACCCTAACGAGGACAATGGGCGAATTCGCGATTCGCCCATTATTATCAACCAATTGTTCGATATCGAACAAAATGAGGACATTACGATGAAAAACTTTCAACTGATGAATGTGGCCGATAACCCGCGGGTGGAATTGCATGAAGCGTTACAACTAACGGGATGCGAAATGTCGATTAATCATCTGCCCGCAGGAGGTGCCGTTCCGTTTGTGCATGCTCACAAGCAAAACGAAGAGCTCTACTACGTACTCTCGGGAAAAGGTGAACTCTATATTGACGGTGAGGTATTACCGTTAAAGGAAGGCGATGCCTTCCGTATTGATCCGGCGGGCAAACGTGCGATTCGTGCTGCCCAGGATTCGGAGTTGCGCTACCTCTGCATTCAAACCAAAGTGGGAAGTTTAGAAGGCTATACGATGGAGGACGGCATCATTCTGGAAGATAAGGCGCCTTGGCATCAACAATAATGACGGCCCCGTGAATGTACGAAACCCCACTTTGAACCGAGTCAAAGCGGGGTTTATCGTAACCACCTGAACTCCCGGAATCATGATCCCTATATTTAATATAATCTTGATTTAGATCA
>CAJJMF010000274.1 GCA_905192805.1 uncultured Sutterella sp.
GTCTTGATTGGGGGGCTCCTCTTTGTGAACGAAAAGCCCACCTTATTACGCCTACGGCGTTTGTTAGAAAACGGGATGGATGGGCTTCTCTTAGCGTGTCTTAAAAAAGACCTGAACGAACGGGGGCCGATTGACTGGGAGCGTCGCTATGAGGAGGCTGATATCGCAAAAGAAAACCGTCTCGGGACCCCGATACCAGAAGCGCAGCGCTTAAGTACCTACTGGGAGTCGGTCTTTGAAAACGAGAAAACTGGAATGGGGGTGGCAACGATCTTACCGCTCCTAGCCGTCTATCGGCACGATCGGGAACACTACGCGAAGATCACGGCGAGTTTGCAGCCGATATTGGCCATGCTCACGACGGGAAGTTTAGCGGAGAGTTTGTCACCCGACCCGCAAGGCGACGATCCCCGACCGATTGTGAGTTTGGAGCGCTTAATTGAGGCGGGCGAAGTGCTCTATTTGGGATTGGATGCCTTGCCCGATGCGCGTGTTGCCTCGGCGCTGGGGAGCCTTCTCTTGGCGGACCTCACGGCCTATACCGGGAAGCGCTACAACCAAGGCGTCTCCGGAACGACGGTAGGACGCGTGGCGCTCTTTGTAGACGAAACCGCGAACGTGATGAATCGGCCTTTGATTGAACTTTTAAACAAAGGGATGGAAGCGGGGGTGCATGTCACGGCCGCCATGCAAACGATTGCGGACTTGACCGTTGCCCTGGGGAGTGAAGCGCAAGCGCGGCAAGTGTTAGGGAACTTTAATAACCTCATTGCGCTACGCACGAAAGACCGCGAAACCCAGTCCTTTATTGTGGAGACCTTTGGACGGGCGTTGGTGAAAACGCGCACCTTGACCGTGAGTAGCAGTGCGAGTACGGAACTCTTACCGCAATTCTCCGCCTCGGTCTCTCGCAGTGAACGCGAGGCGCGCGATGAGTTGATTCCCATCGAATATTTGGGGCAACTCCCCAATGGGGAATTTTTTGCCTCCCTCTCGGGGGCGCGAATCTACAAAGGGCGAATGCCGATTGTGAGTCCTCGGGATTAAGGGGTGTCGATTGCGACCTCGGAGTCCGTGAGTCCATCCGCGCGTCCAAAAGCGGCGTGGCGGGGTGGCGAGGAACGACGAAGTCAAGCCGAACGTAAGAAAACGAGAATCGAAAGGAGACGAAAGCATGCGTTACGTAACCGGATTATCGATCGGTGGGGCCTTTTTATGGATCGCGGCCCTATTGCTCATACCGTACTTTGTGAGTGCCACGACGCTTGAACGGTGTTTTGAAGACGACGTGGCGGTGGCCTTAGACCTCTTCATGCGGCAAAACGGAGGGCTCGCGCAAGGTTACCTCTGGGGGGCAGGGGCCGTGGAAGCGAGTCTGAAGGCATTACTGGCGATGCCTGGCGACTGGGTTGCCGAAACGGTGAAGGGCGACGGGGATCCGTTTTACCCGTTGGCGAAATTCTGGCAAGTGGGGATCTCCACGAGTCCCTATTGGCAGGGACTGCGGGCGCTCTTAACGCTCATTATTTGGCGTAGTGTCGCGCT
>CAJJMF010000275.1 GCA_905192805.1 uncultured Sutterella sp.
GGCTACTTTTTTGACGCCTTTAATGCACGTGACTTTTCCGTCATCGCTGAAAATATCGTATTTGTTCAAGACAACCAATCTCAAAGCTCCAAAGGCGTTGTACGTGGGTTGCATTATCAACTTCCTCCCTTTGCCCAAGCCAAATTAGTGCGTTGTCTCTCAGGGGCCATCTTCGATGTGGCGGTGGATATTCGTCGCTCATCCCCCACGTTTGGGCAATGGGTGTCTGCTGTGCTATCCGCTGAAAACAAACACCAACTATGGATCCCTGAAGGATTTGCTCATGGGTTTGTGGCGCTCACCGAAACAGCTGAGGTTTTCTATAAAACCAATGCGCACTGGAATAAAGCAGCTGAAGCCTCCATTCGTTGGGATGACCCAACGTTAGCCATTGAATGGCCAATTGATGTCCAACCCACACTTTCGCCTAAGGATGCGCTTGCGCCATTCCTGTCGGATGCCAAACTATTTGAATAGGAGTTAATGCGATGATTTTAGTGACAGGTGGTGCTGGCTTTATTGGTTCGAATTTTGTGCTGGATTGGCTCGCTCAAAGCGATGAATCTGTGGTGAATTTGGACCTCTTGACGTATGCAGGTAACCTCGAAAACCTCGGTTCCGTCATCGATGATCCACGTCACCATTTCGTGAAAGGGGATATCTGCGATAAACATCTCGTTTCCCAACTCTTAACACAGTATCGCCCTCGTGCGATCGTGCATTTTGCTGCGGAAAGTCATGTCGACCGCTCCATCTTTGGACCGGAACAATTCTACAAAACCAATGTGTTAGGGACGCTCAACTTACTTGAATGTGCCAAAGCCTACTATGATCAGGCTTCGACGGCAGAGCAAGCACAGTTTCGCTTTTTGCATGTGAGCACCGATGAAGTGTACGGATCACTCACGTTTGATGAACCTGCCTTCACCGAAGAAACGCCTTACCGTCCAAACTCCCCCTATTCGGCTTCTAAAGCCAGTAGTGACCATACCGTCCGTGCGTGGTTTCACACCTATGGGTTCCCCGTGCTCACTACTAACTGCTCCAACAACTACGGTCCCTACCAGTTTCCGGAAAAGCTTATTCCTTTGGTCATTGCTAATGCGCTGGAGCGCAAGCCTTTACCCATTTATGGAGATGGTCTCAATATCCGCGACTGGCTTTACGTTGGAGATCACTGTTCCGCTATTCGTCTGGTTCTGGAAAAAGGAAAACTCGGTGAGACGTACAATGTGGGGGGACACAATGAGCGAAACAACATCACGATCGTAAAAACCATTTGTGGCATCTTGGATGAGTTACGCCCTCATCCCGAAGGTTCCTATCAAGACCTGATTACCTTTGTGAAGGATCGTCCTGGTCACGATCGCCGTTACGCCATTAATGCCGATAAACTACAAAGGGAGCTTGGCTGGAAACCCCAAGAAAACTTTGAAACGGGTATTCGCAAAACCATTGCATGGTACCTTGCTCATCCAGAATGGGTCGCAGGGCTGACGCACGAGAGTTAGCCCCGGTACAAGTCCACCACCGACCGTATT
>CAJJMF010000276.1 GCA_905192805.1 uncultured Sutterella sp.
TCGCTCCGCGTTTTCCAAAATCGCTTTAGCGGAGGTTTTCTCCCGAATGCCAGGGACCGAGGCGAGCCGGGTGGGTTTATTAATGACCACGATGGCCTCGTCCTCATAAAGGATCGGTACCTCAGGGGCCTCGTCGGGCGCCGTTAAGGGGGCAATCGGCGTGAGCGCCAGTCCACGGGTGAGGGTTTCGAGCAAAAATTTGGCACTCGAGCGTGGGGGATAAAACGTTCCGTCATGACGAATGGCGTGCTGGGGGCTAGGCCCCACCCACCATTCCGCGAGCCCAATGGGCTGGGCGAGGGGCGCCCCCGAGGCGCATGCCGCTGCACGGTGCTCGTTAAAGCCTAAGAGGAGTTGTACCGAGGGCGAGGTGAGGGCACGGACCATCGCTTCCCGCCAGAGACCTTTACGGTGTTCAATCGTGGCGCCCCCTTGCGTGAGGGGTTTATCGGGATAGTCCGCAAAGAGCGCCGCGAGAAAATCGTTCAGCGTAAAGCGTTGCCCGTTGGCATCGATCAGTGGCACGTGCGGAACGGCTGCTGCCGCGCGTTCGGCCCAGAGCGTCTCGGCGCGTAAGTCTTCCCAGGACGGTACAAATCCTGCCTCTGGGCCCGATAACGGCTCCCAGGCGTAGTACGTCTGCGTTTCGCCCGAGGGGGTTTTCACCAACAACACCCCAGCACGCCCCACCAATCCCGCCGGTACGGGGGCGTTTTGCTGGGCACGCATGAGCGCCTCGTTGGGGGCGGTCGTGAAAAAGTCGGGCATCGTGGAGTCATCCAAACGCGTTGTCATAAAACCTCAGGGCGACGAAAAAGAAAAATCTCAAAAGTGAGTGAGCCATTCTAACAAAGTCACTCCGTCACGCGTGAGCGGTCAGTCGTGTGTTGCCTCTCTCCAACGGGAGAGCGCTCGAGCGCTCCCTTGGCATACTTCCTTGGGAGTAATTTTGCTCACTCTATCGAGGTAATTGATTAGGAATTACCCTAGTTTTTTGCCGTATTGCTAAGGTCATCGATCTCATATTGGTGTAATCTTCGGTGTTCTCTGTGTCGCGTGTGGGGCCGCTATGCCCACCGAGACGCAGAGTCACCCACGATCGGTGCCCATTAGTGAGCACAGATTGAGGTCTGGTAGCGGGAAACGTACCAGGGGTAGAGACACCTCAATCGAATGATTTACTGCGAACCTGGGTTAAACAACAAGAGACAGACGTCCGTCACGGAACCCCTAAACCGTGGATGTGACGTTGATTAAACCGATGAATTTTTGGTAGGAGTTGATGCAATGCGTCATCATTTAGCTGGGGTTTTTCGCTTTGCGATGCCCTTTTTGCGTGCGTCCCTGATTAAACAAATCATGGTGGGGCTCGTCTGTGGGGTGGTCCTCGCATTGGTGTGGCCGGAAGCCGCCGCCTCGGTAGGGTTACTCGGGAAAATTTTCGTGACGGCCTTGAAAGGGGTCGCTCCGGTGCTCGTCTTTATTTTGGTCATGAGTGCGATCGCCAACCAAGGGGAAAAGTCCCCGGTCCCGGAAGGTG
>CAJJMF010000277.1 GCA_905192805.1 uncultured Sutterella sp.
TATTATTGAGCCGGATGAGCCAACGTCCGAAACAGATTACCCACAGCAAAGCCATGGATCTTGAATTTCTTGATTTTTAAAAGCGAATGTGAAAAAATGACAAACCATCTTGATTTGACTGCAAGACAGTGGTCTCAAGAATTCGTTTTTTAGCGCATTTCTCAAAAGAGACAATCACTCGAAATAAAATACGGTAAATAACTGATTAACTAATTAATTCAAACAATTCGCTGTACATCACATTCGGCCTTTTTTTACTTATTTATTTATTCTGGAGGTCAATATGAGCAGGATCGTATCGTCTGCTTCGACGGCGCGCGCCCATTCGCGTCAACGCTCGTCTCAACCGTCTTTTGTGCAAACCTCGCTCGCAGTGGCGATGTTCTCAGCCCTCACCTCGATTTCATTTGCTGCGTCCGCCCTTACCATAGATCAAGCCAATAAAACGGTCACGGTCGATCAACCTTACACCATGACAATTGTTCGAGACTATGGTTCCTCAACCGTGCAAAATCCACACGCTCGCCTCTTTAGTAATGTTGTGTTAGGCGAAAGTGCAGGTTCTTCGTCGACAAGCCCGGCGGAAAGTCAGGCTGATGCGAGCGGTTTTACGTTGAACATTCAAAATAACGTAACCTATCCCCAAGGTGCCACGGACATGTATGGCCCTATCGGGGCAGCTCGCATTGAGCACTCAGGATCTTCCATCGGGACCGCCAATGACAATACTGTGAATTTGTCCGGCAATGTGGAACTTCTCGCGGCCCGCGCAGATCAAGGGGTAAAACTCTTTGGTGGATATATTCGCATTGCGGATCGAACTAATGCAGAGACGATGACCGGTAACCTCACCGCCAACAATAATCGTATTGTGATTGGTGACGGGGTACGATCCAATAGGATGGGTGATCTTATTGCAGGGTATGTTTACAATCAGGATTTGGGAAAACCTGGTGCGCAAACCGGGAGCATGAAAGCCACCGTCACCGGTAACGAGGTGGTGATTAATGGAGGTACGCTCCAGTTTGGTCAGGGCTATCTTGCAGGTGGTTATGCTTCGCTCGCCTCCAAGAACGCCGTGGATGTGACGGTTCTGGCTGAAAACAATAGTGTCACCATCAACAACGTTAATCAGACTTCCGAAAAGGGCTCAACCAATGGCCTTTATGGTGCCTTTTTGTCTGGTACATCGGATAATGGCAATGGCACGGGTACCGTGACGCTAACGGCACGAAAAAACCGTATTACGATTGCCGGAGGCACGATCGGTGGTTTCTCTAACGGCATCGCGGGGGCGAGCTTCGTGGGCTACTCGGCTGCCGATTCTTCCTACAAGGACATTGTCGCCGAAAGTAATTCCGTCACCATTAAGGACGGTAGCGTTTTGACGTTGTCAAATGTCTACGGGGTCCATGCTGCCCGAGGCATGCGTAGCACGACGCTTACGAACAATACGGTCACCATTGAAGGTGGGGATTTCCGCAGGGCTGACGCACGAGAGTTAGCCCCGGTACAAGTCCACCACCGACCGTATT
>CAJJMF010000278.1 GCA_905192805.1 uncultured Sutterella sp.
AGGGCTTCTAAGCGACCCGGAATTTTCGCTGCGACCGAGACCGCGGTCGCGTCCACCATCCCTTGTAAGGGCACTGGCGCGGGGTGCAGGGCTTGCCAAATCCCCCATCCAATAAAACCGACGATCCCTAAGGTGACGAGCGTGCCGGCCAACAGGGGAAGGGCGGAGGGTTTCGACGAATTCGATTGCGTTGTCTGCATAGTGTTACGGTGTAGTCAAAATTAATGGACGTCTTGACGATCGGTGCGTGTGAGGCTTGAGCCAAACGCATCAAAGTCACCAGCGCTGGCATTTAAAAGCGCCCACTGGCAAATAAATTGGTAGGCGGCTAAGCGTCGCGATACTTCAGCGGCCAAGTACTGTGTACGTGCGATATCCACGTCGTTCGCACTGCTTAAGCCTTCCGCGAAGGCTTTTTGGCGTAGACGTAAGTTTTCAGCGGCGAGCTTGACGTTCGATTCCGTTAAGAGGTACTCATCGCGGGCATCGTTGGCTTTTAAAAAGGCCACTTCGACGGCGCTTGCCAATTGGCTTTGTGCTTCGTTACGCGCTGCGTGGGCGGCATCGACCAAGGATTGCGCGGCACGGAGTTTACTCGAGCGGTCGCGATCACTCCAGAGGGTGAACGTGATGCCCACCCCAGCAATCCAGTCGGGTTCCGTGATCGACAAGTAGTGCTTAATGAGGTTACGGCTACCGAACGCAAAGAGTTTGGGTTTAAAGTCGGCTTTGGCCGCATTGACGCCTTCGTTGGCCTGATCGTGCAAGGCCGCCAAGCGTCGTAGGACGGGCGACTGGGCCGTGGCTTTGGCTTCCCAGCTACTTAACGTACCTAAGTCCCCCGTCAAAATAAAAAGCGGCGTGGTGAGGGCGGGAAGCGTCTCTACGCGTAGCGCCTGAGCGAGTTCACGTTCGGCGACAGCACGGTTGGTTTGTGCGGTGCGGTATTCGCGTTTGGCTTTGTCGCGAGCGACTTCCACCGCTAAGCGTTCGACTTTACTAATGAGGCCACGGGCTTCATAGCGCTCGGCTTTATGGAGTTCATCTTCGGTGTCCGTGAGGGCACTCTGGCGCAACGCTTCAATACTGCGGGCTAACTGAACGCCCCAGTATTTGACGGCCAATTGGGCGTCGGACTGCGTTAATCGCATATCGCGTTCGGCTTCGGTTTCACGTACCGCGCCTTGACGGTGCGCAATTTCCGCTTCAACAAGTCCCCCGGTATAGAGAGGCCATACGGCATCGAGCGACAAACGGGGACCGTCGAGCTTAGTGCGAATATCAAAACTTAACCCAGAGAGTTGGTGCGCAATCCCTTGCATCATGGCCCCCGCAAGGGGTTTGATCGTAGGGGGCAGGGCGGCGACGGAGCCCGCTAATCGGGCACCGACGTCAGCCGAGGCATCCGAGGCGTCGAGGTGCATCGTTTTGGTGCCCCAGACTTGCTTTAAGCTCAAGTCAATTTTCGGACCATGCAGGGAGCGCGACGCATCGGCCTCGTATTGGGC
>CAJJMF010000279.1 GCA_905192805.1 uncultured Sutterella sp.
CGTTGCACGAACTGTCAAAATCGCGTTGCGCTAACACGATCAACTTGATCTATTGAGAAACGAGATAACTGTGGTATGATCAACCTGCACCGTCCCATTAGACGGATTCTATCCTAGTCCTTGTGACTAAGATGCAGGGCCAAGATCCTACCAACATGGCTTGGCATTCTGAAATAACTACAAATATTGAGGTTATCATTATGAAGAAGTTTATTGCTGTTGCTGCCGCTGCTCTTCTTGCCGCTGGTGCTGCTCAGGCTGCCTACAAAGATGGCACCTACACTGGCGAAGGTCAGGGTCGTGCCTCCAAGATCGAAGTCCAGGTCGATATCAAGGGTGGCAAGATTGCTGATGTCAAGGTTTTGAAGCACGGTGAAACTGACATGATCTTTGGTGCTGCTCAGGAAGAAATGCTCCCGAAGATCGTTGCTAAGAATGGCCTCGACGGTGTGGACAACGCTGCTGGCGCTACGCTTTCCTCCGAAGGCATCCGCGCTGCTGTGAAGGCTGCTCTTGCTAAAGCTCAGTAATCAGCAACTTGAGCGGACGGCTCAAAGCTGAATCCAATCAGAAAGGGGATACGACAGTATCCCCTTTTGCCGTAAAGAATTTCCCGTTTTTGGTGTGTGAGTCATGATGAAGTTAAATCGATGGCGTGTGTTGGTTGGGGTTCTGGTCTTAGCCCTGGGTGGGCATACTGTGGCCAACAGTATGGGACAAGGGGCTACGAAAGAGAATCAATTAGGTTCTACGGCAGTCATGGTAGCGCCTGATGAACGCCATGTCGTGAATCTCAATACCTTGCACATGGGGACGGTCATCTCAATCAAGGTTTACGGGAAGACCTCGGAAGATGCCAACCGCTTTGCGCAACTCGCAGATGACTTGGCGGGTAAATATGATGATTTACTGACGGTCCATCGTGAGAGTCCCTTGAATGAAGTGAATCAACATGCTGGCGAAAAAGTGGCAGTCACCCCAGAAATTGCCGACTTAGTCTCCCGCTCTTTGGCCGTGGCCAAATTGACGGATGGTGCATTTGAACCCACGATTGGGGCGCTTGTCAATGTCTGGAAAATTGGGTTTGGTGGTGAACACGTTCCCCCTAAGGAACAAATTGCCAAAGCCGTGAAGTCAGTGGACTACCGTTTGGTAGAGCAAGGAAAACTCGACGACGGTCGTGATTATGTCAAACTGGCGCCGGGACAGAATATGGATTTAGGGGGTAGTGCTAAAGGGTTCATTGGAACCAAGATGCAAGAAGCCCTCAAAGCGGCGGGGTTAAACCGAGGTATCCTAAGCTTGGGCGGAAACGTTGTGGCAATTGGTGAACGCCCTGACGAAACGCCTTGGCGTATTGGGTTACAGCACCCTGATGAAGAACGTAACGCTTACTTTGGCTATGTGAATGCCAAGGATGAGAGCGTGATTACATCGGGTGCCTACGAGCGCTATTTTGAAGAAAATGGTCGTCGTT
>CAJJMF010000280.1 GCA_905192805.1 uncultured Sutterella sp.
ATCAAGACGTTGATCGCGTTCCAGGCAAAGTCTTTAAAGACACTGGCTTCCCCTTCCAGCATCGCGGTGATACGGGTCGCGAGCTCCGTGGGTCGCGTCCAACTCCCCAAGGGGTCGAGTCGCACCCCTTGACGTGGAAAGGCCGGGTGAAATTCTTGCGGAGCGGGTCGCCCGGCAAAGGCGCACGCCGCCCGAATGGCTGCGCGCAATCGGGGGGAGGCTTTCGGGTCCATCACAATCACGGGTTCCCCTCGCAATATCGCTTGCGTGACGAGCGTGGTTAACACCACGCCTTTCCCCGATTGGGTGGTCCCCACGATCAACGTCCCTCCCCCTAGACTCGCTAAGGGTCGCACAATGGGCCCCTCGCGTCGTAGTCCAATCCCGTGAAGTAACGGAGACCCAATGAGGGGCATCGTGGGAGACGACCGTCCTGCCCCCACGTTGCCGGCCTTTCTGGCCCTTTCCGCCTTGGCCGTTCTTCCGCTCTCACCCAACGCCTCTCCTTTCGTTCGCTTTCCCTTCCCGAGACCACCCTTCGGGCTAACGGTGTCCACTACCCGATTGACCCAACGGGGGACCTGAAGGTCTTCTCGGGGAACTTCACTTAATTCGTAAAGCGTTCGGGTATCGGCTTTGGTCCACCGAAAGCCTTCCCCTAAGTAGAGCACCGAGTCACCCCACGTGGGACGTTCTCCCCAGGGAAGCACGACGTTGGAGAGAAAGGGGGAGGCCACGTCGTTTGCCTCCTGAGTGCGCTTCCTTTTCCCTTCCTTTCTTTCCTCTTTAACGCTCACCCAGGGGAGCGTCATCCGCTTCGCCACTACCGAGCTCTTCCCCTCGGTCGCCCCCTTAGGACTCACTCTCACGGGGGTCGCGATCGGGTGGGTGGCCAGGTCCACACTGTCCGTTAACCCGGCCGCCAAGGCCGCCTCACCCAACGCTTGTCGTTCGAGCATCGCCTCAATCGACATAAACGTGAGGGGCACCCCATTGAGCGGAATCCTCCGCCAATACCCACGCCACATCGCCCCCGTCCGAACGAGCGCGAGCCCAACCATCACCGACCCTAAGGCCTGTGCGGCTAACCATGGGGAAAAGACCATCACGCCACCCACGCCCGCTAACCCCATGGCCCGTAACGCATCCGTACGGGGTAAAAATCGCCATTCTGCCGTATTCATTGGTTTCTCCTTTGTGTTTAATTTGTTGTGTGTTGTTTTCTATGTGTTTCATTACTCATCGTGTTAGGGAGGGTGTTCCTTATGGCCCCCAACATTCGCGCACTGGGTCACCTGATGGCGCACCGTGTGTCAAGATGGAATGTCGTCTCCCATGAGCGTCCCTTTTGCGGAAGTTTCTTACGGAGGCGTCGTTTTTGCTGCCCCCTATCCGACCTCCTATCCGACTCCCTATCCTACACCCATTTACTCCTTCAACTTGGGATCCCTTTACCCGTTGTATCTTGATCC
>CAJJMF010000281.1 GCA_905192805.1 uncultured Sutterella sp.
ATCTTCGTGTGCCTCTTCCCGTGGATTGGTGCCTGGGCGTTAACCCTTGCCAATAACGTCTTGAAGGCTGCGGGTACGAACGCTGGCAAAGTGGGCTGGGCCGTGATTGAAAAAGCCGGGGTGGACTTTACGGGTCTCTACGCCTTAGGTAACGGCGCTCCGCTTTCCTCGCTCCTTTGGGGTTGTATCGCGATCTTCGCGATTACCGACAAGCCCTTGAAGGGTGCCTTGGCTGCCTTGGTGGCCGCGGTGATGGCCTTCTTTGGGATCATTCACCATAGCGTGCCCGTGTTGGGTGGCGACGCGCAAGTCATGTTCGCACTCTCCTACGGCATGGTGGCTGGCCTGCTTCTCTTGAAGCACTTCTTGAACAGCAAAGACAATTCGCTTAAAGCGTCCTAAGTCGTAAGGACTCACCGTAACGCAAAGAAAGGGAGCGCCGCCTCCCTTTCTTTCACTCTAACGAAAGGAAAGTCTCATGAAAATTGTCGTTACCCTTGGGGGCAATGCACTGCTGCGTCGTGGCGAAGCCATGACGGCAGAAAATCAAATGAAAAACGTCCGACTCGCCTGTGACGCGCTTAAAACCGTCGCTCAGGATCATCAACTCGTGTTGAGCCACGGCAACGGTCCACAGGTGGGGCTGATTGCGTTGCAAAACGAAGCCTATGGGGACAAAGTGACGCCGTACCCCTTTGATATTTTGGGCGCCGAGTCGCAGGCCATGGTGGGGTATATGTTTGCCCAGGCCTTAAAGAACGTGATTCCGGAGAAAACCGTCACCTGTGTGGTGACCCAGTCCGAAGTCGCTGCCGACGATCCCGCCTTCCTTAACCCGACCAAATTCATTGGTCCAGTCTATAGCGAAGAAGAAGCCCATGCCTTGGCCTTGGAAAAAGGCTGGACAGTGAAGGCAGACGGCCAATACTGGCGTCGTGTGGTGCCGAGCCCCAAACCGATGCGCATTGTGGAAATGCCCGCGATTAAGCATTTAGTCGACGCGGGCATGCTCGTGATCTCGGGTGGTGGCGGTGGGGTCCCCGTCATTCACGAAAACGGACACTACCGTGGGATTGAAGCCGTGATTGACAAGGACTACTGCGGAAGTTTACTCGCGCAGGAATTGCATGCAGACCGTTTGGTGATTGCCACCGACGTGAAAGGCGTCTTTGTGAATTGGGGAACACCCGAGCAGAAATGCATTAAGCGTGCCTCGCCCGAAGCGCTCCTGGCGATGGGCTTTGCCGCAGGCTCCATGGGTCCCAAGGTCTTAGCGGCCTGTGAGTTTGTGAAGGCTACCCAAGGCATTGCCTCGATCGGTAGCTTAGAAGACATCACGGCCATCATTGCCGAAGAAGCCGGTACCTTGATTGATGCGAAGGCCACCGACATCGAATATTACCCCTAAGACGATTAGCGCCGTCCACCGAAAGGGGTTACCCACTGCGGGGTAGGGCTTTAGCGATCC
>CAJJMF010000282.1 GCA_905192805.1 uncultured Sutterella sp.
CATTCCGATAATACCGCCACAGCACATCTCAAAACCTATTCTTTTTAACATTCATAGTCTCCCTGCGCGCTGACAGAACGAATAATGAGGGGGCCAGCGAATCCACCGATGGAGTAAGCAAACGCCATGACGGAGAAGTTGACACTATTGTTTTTGAGTCCAAATTCGTCGGCGACGAGCCCAGGCTAGGTGCCAAAGAATGCCCCGTAGCAGAGTCCCACACCGACAATGCCAGTAAAGAAAGCCAAGGTATCCCCTTCGCCAGCGAAATAGAGTAGTCCCAGTGCGCCCATGGCAACGAAGAGCATCAAGGTCAACATCTGGATGCGACCGAGCTTATCGGAGAGCGTCCCCGAGAGAAAACGACCACTGGTGTTCGCAAGCGACAGAGCAGAAACGCTCAGTGCAGCCAGCGCGGTGTTCATACCGATTTGGGTTTTAGCAATCCCAGAAATATTCGAGATCATCATGAGCCCCATCGTCGAGGCTATGGCAAAGAGCGCGAAGAGCGGATAAAAGCGCGGACTCATTAACATCTCTTTCCACGAGTAATTGGTGTTGACCGTGCTCCGTAGGGTCTCTTTCGGCGCAAAGGCTTGGGCTAATTCGCTCGGGCAAGGAATCAAGGGAATCGCTGCGCCCACGATCACGCAACCGAGCACACAGGCAATGACAAAGAGTGTATTCACAATGCCGACCTGTGCAATCAAGGTGTTCGCCGCAAAGGGAATTAAGGCACCGCCCACACCGAGGCAAGCGGTCACGAGACCCCCCGCAAACCCGCGTTTATCCGAGAAAAATTTCACCGCGAACCGTTCACTAACCCCGTTCCAGCACCGGCTAAGAGCCCGTAGGTGAGGTAACCAACGGCTAAGCAGAGCCCACCCACCATGATGATCTTCTTGGGACCAAAACGGTCATTAATATAACCCCCCACCAACATCGTAATTGGGGTCATTGCGGTCGCCAACCCAAACACGGAGCCAAGTGTTGCCATCGTAACGGGCGTCTCGGGGCCAAAGGTGTTCAAGTGCGGCACGAGAGCACTGGAAAACACACTCCACGCGTAGAGAATGCCCGTAAAGAAGTTGATCAGGCAAAAGACGGCAAGATACATCCCTCGTTTTTTCAAAATGGCTTCAGTGGATATCATAAAGGTGTAAAGGGTTATTAAAAAGGATGCTGAAAATTATAGGAAAAGGGGGGATGAAAAGAAATATCAGAGAAACCATTAAACCGTCATTAAATATCGGATATCGGATATCGGACATCCTACCTGTGGAAAGTCACTTATTGAATTCATGCTGTAAAAAACCAAGAATTAAGTGTGTTCCACCTCTCCCTTAACTCGATTATTTGGGTTTGAAAATGAGTTTTCCTTTAATCTTTTCCATTATTGTCGTGAATGCGACAATTTACGCGATGATAAAACGTTA
>CAJJMF010000283.1 GCA_905192805.1 uncultured Sutterella sp.
CTGGGAATAGATTACCCCGCTGTGGTTAGCGTTTGAACTCTTCCACGGTAAAGCCCATCAAACAGAGGGTGCCTACCGTGAGTTGCCCATTCGCATGGATCCCTTGCATGTTTTGGAAATCCAGCAGCGCCTGTCGGGTCTTTTGCCCAAAGAGGCCATCCGGGGCTCCGATGGGGTAGCCCCACTCCTTAAGGTGAGTTTGCATGTATTTGATGTGTTGCTTGGGCAGTTTTTGAATCGGTATGACTTGAGGGTCGGTGCGGTATTGGTGATGTAACCAGTCCATACCGGCTTGTTTCAATTTGTTGATTTCAGGTGTGAGTGCGGCGTTCACATAGTCGCTGTGGGGTTGGATTTTGTCTTCTGTGCAAACGGGATCATGCTCGGCGATAACAGCTTGAACTTTGGTGTAGGCATTATTCGTTAAGGGTTTTATGACGATATCCTCGTAAACGATAGTTTCAGCGATACACCACGTGGCTTCCTCTTGGGTCAACGTGGCTTTGTCTAGGGTAGGTTTCACCATTTTCGGCAAATAAAGCCTGAACCCTTCCACCAGTTTGGTATTCGTTTCGTACGGGATGGTTGGTTTGGCGGGTGGGGTCGTGGTAGCGACCTTGGACACTGTCTTAGACGAGGGGCTTTGCTCTGAGGTATCCCTTGAAGCGACTCGAACGATGGGGGAGAGGTGTTGATAAACGTATACGAAGGCTTGTACATAAAAAGCACTGATGGCTACCATGACGAGCGAGCCAAAGATCGTGAAGACTTTGGAGCCACCGGCATGAATGGCTTCTCCTTGACCCTCACTTTGATAGAGTGTCTTGCTGGGGGCAAAGAGGAGGTAGAGGCCAAAAATGACGTTCACCAGTGGCACAATGACTAAGAGAATCAAATTACGGTTGGCCTGAAGATCGTTAAGGCGTTTATGAACACAACAGAGCGTTCCCCAGACTGCCAAGGCCATCAGCAGTGCACACACAATCAAGGGAAGGATTTCATACAGTACAAAGCGTTCCGCATTCTCGATGTGGGTGAGATTCATTAAGAACTGCAATTGCTTCGTATAAAGTGTTGAAGTGCCATTAGCAATGAGGGTGTATAAGAACATTAAGCCCGCATAGGGCAACCGTTTTAGGGTGCCAAAGGGCGTGAAGATTTTAAGAATGGTCATAGTGAGTCACGCTGTGATGGTCAAAATCACGAGTGAACGTTATTTCGCTCGTGAACACTAAAAATTCTAGTGCGAACTCCGTGAGCTTGTCTAGCGTGGGGATAGAGGTCCCTCCCAACGCGACGACCAATAGATAAGAGAAGGTATCTCACCTAAACGCCTGTCTCCTGTGTCTTGGTCTAAAAATTTGGGGTATCGCGGGCGCCGCGCTTTGGTTGGGGCCTTGCTC
>CAJJMF010000284.1 GCA_905192805.1 uncultured Sutterella sp.
CGAAGTGAGCGTCTTTGAGTCCATTCAAAAAGTGAGCGGTGTGGTGGATGTGAGTCTGGTGAATCACTTCTTCAGTGAAGAAGAGCTCCCTCAGTCCAATGCCAACGCCTAAGTGGCCCGATCCCCCCTATACGTCAAGACATCGTTATTTTTGCGATCAAGGAGACCCCAAATGGAGAAAATCGTCATTAATCAAACCCGTCGCCAACTCTTAAAGTCGGGCGTTGCCGCCTCGGCTGCCATGAGTATTGGCATTCCGATTACGGTCAAGGCGCAAGCCGATGCCCAGGCCGCCAACGACGGCATCACCTGGCACAAGGGTGTGTGCCGCTTCTGCGGTACGGGTTGCGGTTTGCAAGTCGGCACCAAGGACGGTCAAGTCGTCGCCACGATGGGTGACCCGGATAGCCCCGTGAACCGTGGGTTGAACTGCGTCAAGGGTTACTTCAACGCGAAGATCATGTACGGCAAGGACCGCTTAACACAGCCCTTGATGCGTAAGAAGGACGGCAAGTTTGATAAGAACGGCAAGTTTGAAGCCGTCTCCTGGGACGAAGCCTTTGATGAAATGGCTCGTCAATTTAAGCGCGTCTATCAGGCCAAAGGGCCGACGGCCGTGGGTCTCTGTGGCTCGGGTCAGCACACGATTCCGGAAGCCTACACCGCGAGCAAACTCTGGAAGGCGGGTTTCCGCTCCAACAACATCGACCCCAATGCCCGTTTGTGCATGGCGAGCGCCGTGGTGGGGTTCTATCAGGTCTTTGGTATCGACGAACCGGCGAACAACTATAGCGACATCGAAAAGAGCGACTTGATGGTGCTCTGGGGCAACAACATGGCCGAAGCCCACCCCGTGCTCTGGTCGCGCGTCGTGAACCGTAAGTTGAGCCATCGCGACACGAAGGTCATCAATTTGACGACCTTCCGTAACGTGAGTTCCGACTTCTCGGACTTGACGATTATCTTTAAGCCCAATACCGACCTGGCGATTGCGAACTTCTTGTTGCGCGAAATCCTTCGCCGTAACGTGGTCGATCAGGACTTTGTCAATAAGCACTGCGTCTTTGCGGCGGGCGTCACCGACATCGGTTACGGGTTACGTAACACCGATAAGTTTGCCTACCCCGAAGAAAAAGACGTCCAGGCCCGTCAATTGAAGATCAAACTCGATAAGTACGAAGCGCGTGCGCAGGGCTTGACCGAAGGCTTAGAAGTCGAGCAGAAGAATTCGGGTCCGACCGCGGGTAAGCATTGGGAAATTTCGCTCGAAGACTTCAAGAAAGGGGTCGAACCCTACGATATCGATTTTGTTGCCGAACTCGCTAAGGGGGACGCTGACGAATCGCTCGAAACGTTTAAGAAAAAGCTCATGGACTTGGCGGAC
>CAJJMF010000285.1 GCA_905192805.1 uncultured Sutterella sp.
AGGACAATTACCATGTAGCACAGGCAAATGAGCCGCTGGATGAGAACGGATATTTAAATGTAATTCCGGGCGCCCCTTCACGAGGCGAAAGCGTTTCACTGTAAACGCACCGTCCACAATCGCCAGCACAATGTCACCCGATCGGGCGTCTTGGCTACGATCCACCACAATCAAGTCCCCCGGGGCAATGCCCGCATCAATCATCGAGTCGCCCCCGGCACGCAGCACGTAGCAACTTTCGGGATGGGGACAGAGTTCTTCGGCTAAGTCAATATCGTCCACCGCAAAGTCGCTCGCGGGCGACGGGAAACCGCACGGGACGTTAAAGTCCGCCAACGGCATCGGAACCCCATTCGGGGCCGCGTCCGTCAGTGGCACCCCAACACTCGCTAATAACGCGTCCAATTGCGCTTCGGTGAGCGCCCGATCAGGTAACGCGCGGGGGGAATGTGCTTGTGTCATAACCGTTTACTCTCGTTATCTATGCTATGTGGGGCCCTGAGCGTAGTGCTTTCCAACGTCGCATCGGTAGTATGCCTGACGCCCTAGCCTCACCGTGACCTCGTGCCCCTATTGTAGCGTGATTTGTGGAGACGACTAACCGTCTAGACGCAACCTAGCCAAACAGCGAAGCCAACACTACTTGGTCATAACGTTGGAGTGAAGATCGAAGGCCTTCAGGGAAGCCAATGACGTTCGGTACGTTATAATGGCTCGGCAACTGGCATGCTGCCCTACATAAAATATGGGGTTCTATGGCACAAGATTCCATCAAAATACCGACAAAAACTGAGATTCGACGTGCGGGAGACATACTCCGGAATCAGGATTTGTCAGGTGAAGAAAAAGACGCAGCACTTGAGCTTTTATCGCATTGGCGTGCTCTCTATTATCGCCCTATTAACACCATTCAAGCGCTCATTCGCAAGAAGATTGATAACTTGAACACTAAATCGGCGATTGTGGCACAGCGACTTAAACGAACCCCGTCCATTATTAGCAAACTGCAGCGATTTTCTTCCATGCGACTTGATCAAATGCAAGATATTGGAGGGATTCGTGCCGTCGTTAATAGCGTATCAGAAGTACAAAGTCTTCATGCCTCTCTAATCAAAGGACGGCATAAGCATAGTCCAGTCATCCCTCCTAAGGACTATATCGCCCACCCCAAGCCCGATGGTTATCGTGGCATTCATCAGGTCTTCAGATACAGCACCACACAACACGGAGAACCCAACGGCATGCTGATAGAAGTCCAGATCAGAACAAACCTCCAACATTATTGGGCAACGGCAGTTGAAACGCTGGGTTTGATTGAAAAGTCCTCTTTTAAAACGGGAATAGCGAAGGAGAAATTTAAGCATTTTTTCCGTTTG
>CAJJMF010000286.1 GCA_905192805.1 uncultured Sutterella sp.
ATACTTTAAGCGTTAATGCGCATATAGGGTGCTTAATAACCTCTCGGTTCGGTTAATAACCGCACAGGGCGGTTATTAACCGCTTAGACGCTTAATAAGCGGACCGTTCGCTTAATAAGCGTTTAGCGCATTAATGCGTTTTTCCGTCGGTAGCTTTCCCCCTTGTGAGCGATCAATAAGCCGTGATGGACTAAACGATCTAACAGGGCGTTAATCAATCGTTCATCAGAGAAGATTCGATTCCACTCTTTCAATGGCAAATTCGTCGTGAGCATGATGCTACGATCCTGACAAAATGTCGTACAGCAACTTCGTTGAGTTGGTGCTCACGGGCAAGTAACACCATTCATCCAGGCCGAGTAAATCAAGCTTGTTCACCTTCTCGCGGTAGCGTTTAAATTGCCCTTTTTCGTAGGGAGTCGTCAGCTCGTCGATAAAGAGGCTCGTCTTGCGGTACATGACCTTATACCCTATCTCCAACTCCCTGTGCCCTAGTGCGGTGGCGGGAAGTGTTTTGCCACTAGAGGTGGCACGTTGCAACTTGATTTGTGAACACCTACCCACTAGAGGGGGGAGGGGGGGGACAAGACTTTTGTCGCTTCACAATCGAAAAAACGTTTGCACCCCCGAATTATCAGGATATATGTAACTTACCATAATAATTTCTGGTACAAGCTACTTGGCTTATTAAAGAGTTCATCAAAATAAGGCTGGATTCCTTCTTGTGAAATAATAGTCGGGGTGGATGACAATAAATTTGTGCCAAGACCGATCCGATCGTGACTGAGGCTCCCATTGGGTAGTGTGCTGGTGAAGGAAATTCCCATCGCGGAGAACACCGTGGGACAATAGTCCATCGCCGTGAACCCACCAGCTGGCGTGATTACCGTACCAGGCTGCACATTGGGCACATTCAGCATGAGGTTATAAATTTCTTTATGTTGATCTTGTGTAGTCAGTTTTGTGAATTTACTTAAGGGAGGATCTTGCCAAGGATGATCACCCGCAATCACAATAAGGGTATTGGGATACCATTTTTGTGCTTTAGCCCAGCTAATAAATTGATAGGTTAACTGAGACGCATATTTGATGGCATCACGATTGTCATAATATTTTCGTTTGTCTTTCGGAACCCAGCCATCCAGTTGGTGCGTATCGATCGAATCAAAGATTAAAGCAAAAGGTTTCTCTGTATTTTTAGAGTCGGATAACCAGTCTTTAAGTCGTGCCCATAAAAACTCATCACTAAAATCCCAGGCCCCACTTGTTTTATCTGTCAATGAGTACCCTTGTTTAATCCAATCCTCTTTGAAGTCTGAATTTCCCATCAAAAATTATCCTCGTGCCCGACGTGGCTACGGCGGGCT
>CAJJMF010000287.1 GCA_905192805.1 uncultured Sutterella sp.
TGAATCCGATCAAGGGTAAGCAGTTGACCAACATTCGTGCCTCGGGTACCGACGAAGCCATTCGCTTGGTGCCGCCGGTGAAGTTGACGCTCGAAAGTGCGGTCGAATTCATCAACGATGACGAATTGGTCGAAATTACGCCGCAGTCCATCCGATTGCGTAAGCGCTATCTGAAGGACTTTGAACGTAAGCGTGCTGCTCGCGCTGAACAAAGCGAATTTGGCGAAGCCGAATAATGGGCAAAAAGACGGCTCGATTGACGTCGGATAGCCCCTGCCCCTGTGGTAGCGGTTTAGCACTTTCCGAGTGCTGTGCTCGCTACCACGCGGGGGAAGCGGCGCCCACGCCAGAAGCCTTGATGCGTAGTCGCTATACCGCCTACGTACTGGGGCTGGATCACTATATTCTCGAGACGTGGGATCCTGCGCCCGAGGTGTTGTTTGCTCCCGGGGAAGCTCGCCCCAAGTGGTTGGGCCTTACCGTGGAAGCGACCCACACACAGGGCGATCAAGGGACCGTCACGTTTGTCGCCAAAGGACGTACCCACCAAGGGGCGTTTCGAATGCGAGAAACGAGTCTGTTTGAACGTCGCAACGGGCGTTGGTTCTACGTGAAAGCGCTTGATGAACCCGCCGCCTAGTGCCAATAGGGCACGTTTACTAGCTGGTTGAAGAGTCCTTTGACCAGCTCAATTTTTTCTGACTTCTCTCTACTTACGTATTGCGCAAAAGGGACCCTTCATGACATCCACTAGCTATAGTCCATGGCGATTCTGCGTGGCGCCGATGCTCGATTGGACGGATCGCCATTGTCGCGTCTTTCATCGTCAACTCTCTCGTCACGCGCGACTTTATACCGAAATGGTCACAACGGGGGCCATTTTGCATGGGGATCTGGAGCGACTCCTCGGGTTTAACGCCGTTGAGCATCCCATTGCCTTACAGTTAGGGGGATCCGATCCCAAGGATTTAGCCGAGTCGATTCGCCGTGCGGAACCCTTTGGCTACGATGAATATAACCTCAATTGTGGGTGTCCCTCGGAACGTGTCCAAAAGGGGAGTTTTGGTGCGTGCTTAATGTTAGAGCCGCACACCGTTGCGGCCGCTGTTCGCGCCATGCAAGACGTCACCGATAAGCCTGTTACGGTGAAGCATCGTATTGGGGTCGATGATCGGTCGGACTGGGCGTTTGTAGAAGACTTTGTGGGGACGGTGTATGAAGCGGGCGTACGCGTTTTTATGGTGCATACCCGGTCGGCGTGGCTCGAAGGGCTCTCGCTGGAAGAAAACGGTGAGATTACGCCGTGAAACGGTGGCGTCGCGTTTGC
>CAJJMF010000288.1 GCA_905192805.1 uncultured Sutterella sp.
ACGCGTAAGCGTATTAGCGCAGCCATGACGATCGACGCGCCCAAGGGTGGCATCGTTCACCGGGTCATACCAACTCCCGTGGTTCACCGCTACGACGCCCGGACGGATCCCTTCGGTAATTTCGGCACGCAATAAGACTTGCCCGCGACGACTCTTCACGAGGACCGCTTCGCCCGCATGAATCCCATAACGTTGGGCATCCTCGGGGTGAATCCGAACGGGTTCCGGGCCATAGCGATCGGTTAACGTGCTATCCAATTGACTGTGTAAGCGTTTTTCCGACTTGCTCGTTAAGAGCACTAACGGGTACTCGTCGTCCGTGCGGCCCACCCCTTCGCCAGGCGCCTGATAGTGGGGGTAGGGAGGAATCTCCTCGTAGCCAAAACTTGCCACCGCCGAAGAGCGGATTTCAATTTTTCCGGAGGGTGTCTTTAAGGGATGCGCCTCGGGATCCTGACGAAAGTCCGCATAGGCCACAAAGGGCGCGACGGAGCCGGGGGTCGGACGCGCAAAGAGCACTAAGCCCTGGGCTTTGGCCGTTGGGTAGTCAGGGAGCACAATGCCTTGCGCGGTGGCCTCTTTCAGCAATTCCTCATAAAAGCGCTGACGCCAGCCTTCCGCCGTGAGCCCTTCGGTAAAGACGGCTTCAACGCCACACTTTTGCGCTAAGAGGCGGAAAATCTCGTAATTCGATTTCGCTTCCCCTTGGGGCGGCAGGGCCGCTTCCGTGAACACCACCCCGTCGTTCGTGTAGGCCCCAATGCGACTAATGTCACTCACTTCAAAATTGGTGCACGCGGGGAGCACAATGTCCGCGTGACGCGCCATGGGCGACCAGTTAATGTCCGAACAAATCACGACGTCGGGGCGTTTAAAGGCCTCATGCACTTGGTTCGTATCTGGGTGGTGCGCAAAGGGATTGCCCCCCGCCCAGAAAACGAGTTTTAAGTCGGGTAACGTCACACGTTCCCCATTAAAGTCGATCACTTCGCCGGGGTGCAATAACGAACGGGCAATGCTCGCGACCGGGACGGCTTTCACGCCCTTCGCGAAGGCAGCGCGCATACTGCCCGTCGGATCCGTGGGCATACCTTTTAGGGCAGGGACTAGGCTCGGTGCATTACCGCCCGAATCGTAGTGATAATTGGTGCCAATCCCGCCGCCCGGCAATCCGATTTGGCCTAAAAAGGCCGCAAACGCCCACGCCATCCACGGGGCTTGTTCGCCGTGCTCTTCACGTTGGGGTCCCCAACCCATCATGAGCATGGTGCGGTGTGAGGCCAAGTCGAGCGTCAAGTCCACAATCGTCTGGGCGGAAATACC
>CAJJMF010000289.1 GCA_905192805.1 uncultured Sutterella sp.
AAATTATTCTCTTTAATACGCTGGGCTTTCTTTATAGAGGCCTTGGTACCCCGGTTTTCATACACACGTTTTCTAGCGAAACAACGATTGCGTCCCGCCTGACGTATGTTTTGGCGGTTGATATGCTTTTGAGTGACCAAATGAATTTCTTCACCGTAATGGTTTCCATATTGGTCATGAGCCATCGCCTTGGCCCCTGCGTCCAGACTCAAGATATCCCCAGCCTCTCTCAGTTTTCCTTCTTGTGAAGGGACGAAAACATGAAGAACCAATTGACCGTATCGGTCAATTTGTAGCTGTAATGTTCCTCTTAGGGGACCATTGCCTTTCAATCTCAGGTGCAACCGCTTCCGAGGCTGATCCGTCATCAACTCGACATACTGGACTAATTTTGGTTTGTTGTCGACCCGAATGAGTTCAGTATCCCAAGTCCAGCATTCACAATCGAAATCGATACGATTCACTTTTTTGACTTTGGGAAAACTTTCGTGATGACGAATCCTCTTGAGCGCCTTCGCTACCTTTTGCACCAGCTGATTTTGACTAAGCTCTAATTTCTTTGACTTATCATCTGTCGGCGTTTGAATGCTCGACTCAGGGATAACTGGTTTCGGCTGAGGGGGCAAGGACTTCACAAACTCTGCCACCGGGAACGTGTTCACAATCCAATCGATCATTTTGGCATCAAAGCCATGTTTCACAAGATTGTTAAACGACGTCCGGGGAGTGCGTCCTGACAAAACCTCAAAAAATTGCTGAGACGACGGCTGCAAGAGCCACATGACGTAGCCCTTTTCCCGCTCAGTTATTTTTGCGTACCACGGCGAATGCTTAATGCGTTCTTGGGCAAGCATAGCCACCCGCCCCCAATAGCCAGCCACAGTCACGTTGGCTTCTTCGAGCGCCAATTTCCAGTGGCGAGCTTGCAAAGGGATGGTCGAGATGTAAGCGAGTAACTGGGCTAAGACGTGACGGTGCTCCTCGTGGAGTTGTCGGAGCACAGCAGGGAAGTTGTCGGGATCCTTTTTGCGCTCTTTCAAAAAAGAGACGAGCTCATTCCTAAGCGCATAAGGTTTCTTGGCTGCGTAGCAACGCAATTCTTCACTTTTCAGGGCTTCAAGAAATCTATCGATGACTTGGCAGTACGTACCAATCATACGCTTGATCAAAAGAAAGTCATCATCCGATACTTCCATGATCTTTCGATTGACCGTAACTCCAAATGTAGATTCCATGATAAGTGAAAAGTAAAAACTGAATGAGGTTAGACTACTCCTACAAAATTCACTTATCTATGAGGATA
>CAJJMF010000290.1 GCA_905192805.1 uncultured Sutterella sp.
TCACCCAAGGCTAGATCGCCAACCATCATCCCAATATGAGTTGCGGTGAAATACCGAGACAACCTATTACGCTGAAGACGCACGTTATGCCTACGATACAATTCTGGGTACCCCCGACTGCATCGGCCTAACCGAATCCGCCGCTACGCCCTTGAGTCGCGAAACCCTCGATGCCAACGGCGAAAAAACGGGCGAGGCTACTTTCACGTACGATGCTCAAGGCAATTTGACTTCACAAGTTGTCACCGAGGGAGGCTACACCTACACCGCCAACTACACTTACGACGACAAGGGAAACCAGACTTCGTGGTCCTTCGCCACCGATGATCCCGAAGAGGCCGTCTCATCCAATAGCACGACGACAGAATGGACTTATGGGGCAGACGGGCTTCCTGTCTCGCAAAGCGAATACCAGGAAGGATCCGACATTCCCACGAACATCTTCTTCTACACCTACGACAGCAAAGGCCGACAGAAAACCTCTACCCAGGCGATAGCCATGGAGTCCTACGATGAGAACGGAGAGCCCACCGGGGAATTCGAGTACCTAGTAGGCTGCAACATCTTCACGTTCCTGGAAGATGACGAAGAGCTCACCACCACTCCCGAGCAGCTGATGGCCGACGCCCGCGCACAGGTAGAGGCCGCTTAAATGACGAGCGTTTAGACAAAGGGCCCTCATCTTCCTGAGCGCTCAGGAGAAGCCCGGTACTTGACCGCTTCCCAACCTTTTTTCCTCACATTTCAAAAGAATGCCCTGCCTCGCATTGGTTTTAGCGCGGCGGGGCATTTTTGCGCAGTTCTTCCAGATCCCCTGTCTCACCTTCGCCCTCTCACCTTAGCCAATTCCCTTCGTGCCTTCACCCCTCCCGTCCCATTTCCATTCCCATTTCCCATTCCCATTCCCATTTCTCATGCCCACTTCCCATCCCCCGACACCCAACGTTTCCATTTCCACCCCCTCCCCTGACCGCCCAACGCCCTCCACCCCTCCCCATCGTTCCTCACGTACTGTCTGCCCGAAGACAAAAAAGCACATTTTCCAAGTTGAATCTTGGGGATTCGAAAGGGTGACTGACGAGTCCATGACAAAATACCTGATCAAAGCGCCGCATACTTTGAGGCACTGCTAAGCTACCGCTTCTTAATCTGGAATATGTGCTTTATTGGACTCAGAAACTTGGAAAATGTGCTTTTTTGTCTTCGGCTTTTTCAGAAGGGGTCGAATTTGTCCAAATAATCACCTTTTCCAAATTTCGCGCCGTCATGCTATGGAAAG
>CAJJMF010000291.1 GCA_905192805.1 uncultured Sutterella sp.
GAAGTGATTCGCATGCTGCAAACGCTCCTTGGCAAAGACGCATTCCGTCGTGGTTTTGATCGCTACATCCAGACCAATGATGGGCATGCCGTCACCTGCGAACACTTTGTGGACGCCATTCTCGAAGGTTCATCAATTGATAAAACCCTCTTTGAGCGTTGGTATTCGCAAGCCGGCACGCCGCGCGTATCGATTAGCACACTCTACGATGCTCAGAAACACACGTTGACACTGACGGCGACGCAAACCACGCCGCCCACCCCTGATCAGCCGAGTAAGTTACCGTTCTTGATTCCGTTCCCAGTGGCCATGTTTGATCGACAGGGCAATCCGATTCCCTTGCGTCTTGCAAGTGAAACGGCTCAGAGTGCCAAACTCGAACAGATGTTGCAACTCAATAGTGCCACGCAAACTTGGGTCTTCTCGGACATTGCTTCACAACCTGTTGTGAGTCTGAACCGTGGTTTTGCGGCGCCGATCATTCTTGACTACGAGTACACCGATGAAGAGTTAGCGCTTCTCGCCAAGCACGATACGGACGCCTTTAACCGTTGGGAAGCCATGCAACAGTTGATGCTGCGCGAACTGCTCACACAGGTTGAAGCCGTCTTACTCAATGAGGAGCGCCCCGTCTCTCAGATCCTATTTGATGCATTTGAAACACTCGTTACGGATGAGTCACTCTCGCCTGCCTATAAAGCCGTGGCAATGGAGTTACCCAGCGAAAAGACGATTGCCAATGCACTCCCGGTGATTGAGCCGCGCTCGGTGCGTGAAGCACGCGAATACGTACGCGAACGCTTAGGCACCCGTACGCTTACGAAACTCGAAGAAGTGCTGAACACCTATCAGAAGTTTGACCACTATCAGCCTACGGCGGAAGACGCTGGTAAACGTGCCTTTAAGAATATGGCCCTTGAGTACATGGTGGCCACTTCGAACAAACACGCCATTTTGTTGGCACGGGACCAGTTCCAAAAAGCCGACAACCTAACGGACGTGTTAGCGGCCTTACGTATCATGAATGGGACCAACTCGCCCATCAAACAAGACATGAACCGCACGAAGCTCATGGAGTGGCTCAAGGAGCCGCTTTTGATCAACAAATGGTTTAGCATCCAGGCGACGGCACCCACGATGTCGGGTGAAGAGCAAGTAGTCGATCGTGTCCGCGACTTGGTCCACTCTGGGCTCTTTAACATGAAAAACCCGAATAACGTCTAT
>CAJJMF010000292.1 GCA_905192805.1 uncultured Sutterella sp.
ATATTTCCTGTGCAGTGGTACGTGCATGGGCGGCGGGATTCGCCGGGTTTTCGATCGCATTATTCAAATTCTTTCTGACTCCTTCTGGAACTTAGTCATTCCAGGTATTAAGGTTACCGTTCCCCTGACGCTGGTTTCGTTTGCCTTGGGGTTAACCGTCGCTGTGCTCTGCGCTTTAGCCTTGGTTGCCAAAGTGCCGGTGCTCTCCTCGGTCATTCGCTTTTATGTATGGATTATCCGAGGTACTCCCTTATTGGTTCAGTTGTTCATTATTTTCTATGGCCTCCCGAATTTAGGGATCGTCATTGATCCGATCCCGTCGGCCATTTTGGCCTTCACGCTCTCGGTGGGGGCGTACTGCACGGAAACAATTCGTGGAGCAATTCGCTCGGTACCGGTGGGGCAGATTGAGGCCGGTGCGTGCGCTGGGCTCAATTATCTCCAGATCATGTTCTTAATTGTGTTACCGCAGGCGTTCCGTTCGGCATTCCCTGCACTCTTTAACTCGTTTATCTCGCTCGTCAAAGACACCAGTCTCGCGGCCTCGGTCACGGTGACGGAAATGTTTATGACTGCTCAACGCATTGCGGCGCGTACCTATGAGCCATTCTGGCTTTATATCGAAGTCGCTTTGATTTACCTCGTGTTCTGCACCGTGTTGACGGCCGTACAGAATCGTGGTGAAAAGTGGTTAAACCGTTACGCGTAAGTTTTGAGGAGAGAGTGTTATGTTAAAGCTCACACATGTTGAAAAATCCTTTAATGGTCAGAGCGTCTTAAAAGACGTGAGTCTGGAAGTGAAAAAAGGCGACGTGATTGCGATTTTGGGCCCCTCGGGCTCGGGTAAGACGACGCTTTTGCGTATTGCCAATTTTCTGGAACAAGCCGATCGCGGTGAAATGGTGTTTGATGAGAAAACGCTCGATTTAGCGGCGGTCTCCAAACGCGATATTCGAGAGTTACGCAAACGCACGGGCTTTGTGTTCCAGAACTACAACCTCTTTGCCAATTACACGGCGCTAAAGAACATGACCTTAGGCTTGATCCATGGGCATGGAATGAATAAAGCACGTGCCGAAGAAGTGGCCAAAGCTGCCCTGGAAAAGGTCGGACTCTCCGAACGCTTACATCACTATCCGAGTCAACTCTCGGGGGGACAACAGCAACGCGTAGGGATTGCCCGTGCGATGGCGGCCAACCCAGAAATTCTCTATTTCGAT
>CAJJMF010000293.1 GCA_905192805.1 uncultured Sutterella sp.
CCGATTTGGAGCACACCTTAATTTCGCAAGCGTATTGCATGCGTGTGGATACACAACAAGGCAATACCTATGGCACCTACATTGCCTCACTCACCCAACCTCACATTGATGAAGAGGTGGTCACCGTCCTACGGGTTTACTGTGAGGAGCTCAATTTTGCGGGACTCTGTGAACGCTCCCATCCCTGTGGGGACTTTTTCCTCAGCACGCATGATCGTCAGGGGCATACCTTACCCTCGGATGATCCTCAGGCTCCGTTTTATCTTGATACGATCTCGCAAGAAATTGCCGACACCTATCCTGGCGTTTTACTTTTCTGCTTAGAAGCTACCCAAAACGACAATCCCGCTGATACGGATATTTCGGCCCTTGTCGTGGGCGAAGGTACCCTACGCCGATTCCCCTTTATTCGAAGTACTGGCATTCATTTAGTGGGATTGCCATCGCGGTTGTTTTCCCAGCCATTCACACCCTCACCCCAATCACGGAAAAATGAACGTCTGGCTTGATGAAGCACTGCTCTCAACCCATTTTGGCTGTGACGATTGCCTTGTTAACATTCGTGCGAAATCGTAAGGATCTCGCTTACCCTTCACATTTTTTCAGGGAACTCATTAAAATACTTGCATGCTCAAGCATTCAATTGTGGAATGCCAAAACGTAAAAAAATAATCAAAACAATGGGAGATAGGTTTCCATGAATTTCAACTACTTCATTCCGACCCGCATCCTCTTTGGTCGTGGTCAATTAAACCATTTAGGTGATCAAACGTTGCCTGGGAAAAAGGCACTCGTTGTTATTTCGTCGGGTAAGTCCATCCGTGCCAATGGCTATTTGGATCGCACATTGGAACAATTACACCGCGCAGGCGTGGAAACGGTGGTGTTTGACAAAATTCTGCCGAACCCGGTGTTACGCCATGTCATGGAAGGGGCTCAGGTTGCTCGCGATAATCACTGCGACTTTGTCGTGGGTTTAGGTGGCGGTTCTTCCATTGACGCCGCTAAAGCGATTGCCGTGATGGCCACCAACGATGGGGACTACTGGGATTACATCTTTGGTGGCTCGGGCAAAGGTCAACCCGTGAAAAACGATCCTCTGCCGATCGTTGCCATTACGACCACCGCTGGCACGGGCACGGAAGCGGATCCGTGGACTGTGACCACCAAGGAGGAAACGAACGAAAAAATTGGGTTTGGTTACGATAAGACCTTC
>CAJJMF010000294.1 GCA_905192805.1 uncultured Sutterella sp.
ACCCATCAGCACACTGATGAAAAACAGCAGAATAAGAATCTTGACAGTATCGTATCAACGTGGGTTCGTCCACCTTCAACAAGGGGAGCGCTTCGGGCTGGGCCAAATCCGTAATCGTCGTCCCGATCGAGAGTTCTTCGATACCATTGACGAGCACAATGTCGCCCGCGATGGCTTCGTCGACCACCTTACGATCCAACCCTTCGAACTTCAGGATCTGATTGATCTTCACGCGCTTGGGGGTATCTTCCGGTCCGTTCATGATGGCCACTTCCTGGTTCGGATGCACACGACCACGGTGCACACGACCAATACCGATCTTACCCACATAGCTCGAGTAGTCGAGCGAGCAGATCTGTAACTGTAACGGCGCATCCGGATTGTCGTCACGCACCGGCACATACTTGATCACCGTGTCAAACACGGCACGCATGTTGCCAATCGCGCGCAACTCGTCCACATCCGTCGTGTAGCCCGCGAACCCATTTAAGGCCGAGGCGTAAATCACCGGGAAGTCGAGCTGATCTTCGGTCGCCCCCAACTTATCAAACAAGTCAAACGTTTGATTCACCACCCAATCCGGACGAGCGCCCGGACGGTCGATCTTGTTCACCACGACGATGGGCTTTAAGCCTTGAGCCAACGCTTTACGCGTCACGAAACGGGTCTGAGGCATCGGCCCTTCGACCGCGTCCACCAACAAAAGAACCCCGTCCACCATCGAGAGAACACGTTCCACTTCGCCACCGAAGTCAGCGTGCCCAGGGGTGTCGATAATGTTAATGTGGGTGCCTTCGTACTGCACGGCGCAGTTCTTCGACAAAATAGTAATCCCACGTTCGCGTTCCAGGTCGTTGGAGTCCATCACGCGTTCAGCGACTTGCTGATTTTCACGGAAGGTACCCGCGCACTGAAGCAAACGGTCAACCATCGTGGTTTTACCGTGGTCAACGTGGGCAATAATGGCAATATTACGAATTGCTCGAGTCATTTATGTTCTCGGTGTTAATGTGCTACTAAACGTTCGGGTTGGAGCACGCCACGGTCATTGACCATGACGGTCCCCAGTAACTGTTTTTTAGGATCGTAGACCCGGGCACGGCCACGAATCTCGGATCCTAATGCTAATCGCTGCCCTTTCATTAACCGATCCGCCCCGTCAGCTGACAAAGTGATCACGGGTAAGGTTTGTAGGAGTC
>CAJJMF010000295.1 GCA_905192805.1 uncultured Sutterella sp.
GGCTCCGCAGCCGGCGTTGATCGGTTTAATTGCGGCGGCGTAAAACCAAGCGACTCGGTGACCGAGCTGGGGTAGGCGACCGTCACCCGCTGGAGGTCCAATTCTTTCACGCGCACATCCAAGGGCGCTAAGGGAAAAGCGGGTAAATTCGCTCGACTTACCAAGGGTTTCCCAAAGCGCTCACGCAATTCCTCGACCAAGGCCTTCACCTTTATCGGCGCCTTGGCAAGGGTGGGTTTATCCGCGTCCTGCGGAGTCGCTTGGGTCGTTTCCTTGGGACTTTCCTTAGCGCTTTCTTTGGCGTTGGCCTCCGTCGTTTTCTCCGTTCTCGTCATGGGAGCGGCAGCACTCGAGGCATTCGCTAGCACTCCTTTCTCGGCAACGTCCGTAGCAGGTTTCGCGTTCGTTTCCTGAGCAACAGGCTGCGTTGGCGGGTTCGCGTCGTTGGCGTTTGTCGTCGGGGCCGAAGCAGCGCCTGGCTTATCCGCGTTTTGTGGCGTGGTTTGGTTCGGTGCTTTGGTGGCGTTGGTATCGGTTGCGGCGTCGTTTAAGTCCGACACATCGGGCTCTTTCGCGTCCCCTTCGGCCGCTGTCGGCAAGGGTTTGGCGTTGGCCAGTGTCACGGCCACCGTGTCGATAAGCAAATGGTCAACGTCCACCAAGGACTTTTTGGCGATAACGCTGGTATTGAGGCGAGCCACCTGCACACGATTCCCATCGACCGTCACGTCCACATCCTCAAGATTCCCCTCGGTGAGCGTGACACTCACGGGGAGGGTGAGTCGGGAGACGGGTTCCGAGGGTTCCGTTGAGGGCGGAATCTCGGACGTGGTGATGTTGGCCTTGATCCCCGCGAGTTGCAGTTTTTTGAGCGCGACTTCGCGTTTGGCGATTTCACGCCAATCCCAGTCCCAAGTGAGTTGATCGAGTGTCACCTCGATGCCGGGCGACGTGTAATGAATGCCATGAAAGGTGGGGGCAACGAGACTCCCGTCAATGGTGTCAATCGTGAGTCCATCGACATAACTGACGCCATACTGAATGAGGCGATGTTGAATGCTGGGAACAAGCGCCACCGTACCCACGGTGCCCCCCACTACGAGCATCGTCGTAAATAAGCCCCAACCCGCGATTTTGGCACAGAGCGGAAGACGGCGTTTGGGTTTCCCGCTCTCCGGGGCGGGATCGGGGGTAG
>CAJJMF010000296.1 GCA_905192805.1 uncultured Sutterella sp.
TTTGCAAATGCACGATCATATCGACCGCGTCAATGCTATCCAAATCCAAATCCTCGCCTAAACGACTCGTCATCGTCACTTTCTCGGCCGGAATATCAAACAATTCCTCGACGACTTTGGTGAACTCCGCGAAAATCTCTTCTTTTGTGTATTGGCTCATGATTCTGTCTTACTCAATGACTGGGTTTCGTGAAAAGTGATGGACGGGTTTACGCGGCTTGATGCGCACGAATAAACGCCGCCAAGGTCGCGACCGAACGGAAGTGCTCACGCACTTCGTCGGTGGGTCCCGCCAACGTCACACCAAAGTGCTTTTTAATGGCTAAGCCGAGTTCGAGCGCATCGATGCTATCGAGCCCCAGCCCCTCGCCAAACAAGGGCGCGTCGGTCTCAATATCCTCAACGCTGACGTCCTCTAAATTGAGGGCCTCGATAATCACAGCTTTGATTTGGTTTTCTAACGTTTCCATTATTGTATCCTTCAACTAGACGGGAAAGGGAGGGGCCGCGTGCACACGATCGCACTCGGCTTGAAGCGTAGCTTTGAGCGCCGCCGTTAACGCACGGCTGGAGCGCGAGTAGCCCGCTTGCGGATTCGTATCAAACGCCTTGGGATCGAGGCGCGTTAAGTAGCGCACTTTTAAGGTTCCACGGCGCTTGGGGATCGCCCACCAGGGGCAACCTTTGGAGAGCCAGCGATCGGGTGCCTCGACAAAGAGCACTTCAATCGGGGCATGGAGGCGCAAGGCGATGTGCGCGACGCCCCGCTTCAAAGTAAGGGGCTCGCCCGGCACGGTGCGCGTGCCTTCCGGGAAAATCAAAATATTGTCGCCCTTTTTGAGTCGCGCTTCGCACTCGGCTAAAAGCGCCTCGGAATGGTCGTTAAGCATATAGTCCGCGGCCGCCACGACGCCCTTTAAAAAGACGTTCGTTTTGAGCGCACTTTTCACGAGACAATCCACCCGCGGGAGCGCCGCCGCAATCATCACGTAGTCCAAAATCGTCGGGTGGTTCGCGACAATGATCGCGCCTTGGACGTTTTGTAGACGCTTCACACCCTCAATATCGATACGGGCAACCCCAATGGCGTTAATCATGCCTAAGAAAAACCGAAACGTC
>CAJJMF010000297.1 GCA_905192805.1 uncultured Sutterella sp.
GGTCTTCTTTCATGATCCCCGTTTTAGGATCAAACCCCGTACTGGACGATCCCAGCACACTCATCCACGTTTCGAGCGTATTGGTGTGTTGGCCCGTCAGCGTCCCATCCGCACGCGCAACCAATTCCACGGAACCATCGGCCGCTGCCACCATCGTGAGCTTATCTGCCGCCAGACCGGAATTCACCGTAACAGCCCCTTGGTTATCCGCGACGTTCACCAAATTCGAGAAATTCGTCACCCCCGTCGTGATCGCGGCACTCGTCCCTTCTTTGGCCAATTCGATCTTCCCAGCGGCTAAGAGGACGGCCCCATTAGTATTGATTTTCCCATTGATGGTGATCACGCCCGCCGGGTTGATAGCCACTTCCGCATTCGCAATATCGGCCTTCCAGCTTTCATGCCAAAACTTCTCCAGCGACTCGGGGTCCTTATTCCAGAGCATATTTTCGAAAACACTCGGCTGCACGACCACCGCTGTAAAGGAGCCAGCATTGATGACACCACTCGTTCCGACGACCAGACCCGTTGGCGTCACGAAAACGAGATTGCCACCCAAGCGTTCCACACCGTTAGTCCGAACGATCGTATTAACAATCCCGTTGACTTCGATGTTGCCGTTTTTAACCAAATTCACGAGCGTATCGCTCCACGTTTGGTTCTTACCAAACTTCAGATTGGCAATTTCTCCGGCGCTGAGCTGGAATTCGCTAAAGCGGTTTAAGGCGATGTTGTTCCCTACCACCCCTGGCGTAATCGTATGAACCTTACCCGCACTCTCAACCGTAGGGCGATTATTGGCCTCCCCAAAGGGGTTAATGGTGCTCGCACCCACGGGCGAACTCACTAATCCGAGGAGCGACAAGGTCGACCCCATGAGCACTAAGTGCTTTCGAGACGCCCCCATCACCGTTGAGCGAACTTTTCCTTTACCCATCGCATGGTGGTGTTCGTCCGTCACCACCAGTAAACCGCGAGCTTTATTCCATAGAACTTTAAATGACTTGTTCATATATTCGGGTCCAAAACAAATCACGAGCAGTAAATGACGCCGATGCTCGTTTCAAATTGATCAATTATTACGTGTGCAAGAGTAG
>CAJJMF010000298.1 GCA_905192805.1 uncultured Sutterella sp.
TTGCCAGAATTTTTTTTATTTATAATTTAACCCTTGACAAGCACCGCAAAATGTGTCCCCCCTCTGAAAACCATCCACCTGTCATGCAGCAATCGCTTTGGGCCTTGGCCGCGGCCGCCTCATTTTCCATTATGGCCGCCTTTGTCAAGCTCTGTTCTGGCCAATTTGGCTCATTTGAACTCGTGTTTTACCGCTCCCTCTTAGGGGTGGTGCTCATCAGCTTGTTTATTCTGCGTACGCACAAAACCGTCATTACCGGACTCTGGAAACTGCATTTGAGTCGCTCCGTATTGGGTTTTCTCTCGATTATTCTTTGGTTTTACACCCTGCCACGCATGGACTTCGGGACCTGTATGACGTTGATCTACACTACCCCTCTCTTTATGGCAGCCAACTTTGTAGTCCTCGCACTTAAGCGGCATGAAAAACCCCATTGGGGCTTGATTGTCCCTACGCTGACCGGTTTTCTCGGCGTATGCATTATCTTGCAACCCTCGATTAAAAGCGACCAACTCATCCCCGCCTTGATTTGTCTATTCGTCTCATTTATTGACCTCATCATCTATTGGCAAATGAAGCAAATGGGAGACACGAAAGAGCCCTCCTGGCGTATCGTCTTTTATTTCACCCTCTATTGCACAATTTTTTCTGCTATCGGCACCCTCGGTTTTGAGGGCGGGTTTCATGCCGTGGATGCCACGGGAGCGGTGGGACTGCTTGGGATGGGGATCTGCGCGACCTTGGGGCAAATGTGCTCGACACGCAGTTTCGCTTACGGCAACCTCTTACTGAGTTCCCTACTTGGGTTTTCTGCGGTCCCGTTTTCACTTCTGGTGGGCTGGGTACTCTTTGAGGATCCGATTTCGCTTTACTCCTTCCTAGGGATGATCCTCATCGTGCTCTCGGGGATGTTTGCCACCATTTCCACTAAGCGCGCAGAAAAGCAACATCGAACGAATTAAGAAAAAGAGCACGGGGTGCGTCGTTCACCACCGTGCACACCCCCCGTGATTTCACCACCGGCAAACAAACCCTTAATCGACTTTTGAAAAAGGAAAAGGACAATT
>CAJJMF010000299.1 GCA_905192805.1 uncultured Sutterella sp.
CAACGGTTTTTGCGTCTGCACGACGTGCGTCTGGGACGGGATCGTCACGACCTGCCCATTGTTTTCACCTACGTGTATATCCCCGAGCGCTATCAAGGGATTCTGCCCAAAGCACAAAGCCAACCCGAACGCCTGGTCATTTCGCTTATTGAAGAGTTTACGAGCAAGACTCTGCATGAAGTCACACAACATGTCTACGCCGAACCCATGCCCGCAGACATTGCTACGTTACTCACAACCGACGCTGGATCGCCCGCCCTACGCATTATTAGGCAATACTATGATATTCACGGTTCGCGTTTGCTTTTGAGCGACAGCTGGCATCCAGGAAATCGCTACGCTTTTCACATTCCGATCATTCGCCAAACAAAGCCGCTGTAGCGCCTCGGCTATACCCTTTTTACGGTATTTTTTGAAAAGCGCTTGTATTTTGGTTGGAATTCTGTAAAATACCACTTCTCAACGAACTTTCGTTCGATGGTGGGAATAGCTCAGTTGGTAGAGTCCCGGATTGTGATTCCGGTTGTCGTGGGTTCGAGTCCCATTTCCCACCCCAGATTTCAGGGCGGTCCGCAGTAGTGGATCGCCCTTCAACGTTTCTGGGGGTCCCACGGGTGGCTTAGCCTATAAAAAAAGAGGCGTTTCAACCCAATCCACTCACGTGGATTGACATCGAAACGCCCAAAAAGGCTAAGAGCGGACGATCACGCTTTCAATGAACAGAACAACCATTCGGGGGTTATTCTGCTCGACTTAGCCCCGTTAAAAACTCTTTCGTACGCGGATTTTTCGGGTTGGTAAAGAGTGTTTCGGGATCCCCTTCTTCCACTACGACCCCACCTTCCATGAAAATCACACGATTGGCCACTTTGCGGGCAAAGCTCATTTCATGCGTCACAATCACCATCGTGCGCCCTTCTTCCGCGAGCTGACGAATCACGGCTAAAACGCCCGCGATCAATTCTGGGTCCAAGGCCGACGTGGGTTCATCGAAATAGAGAATTTCTG